>CBDVAD010000005.1:0-23508 GCA_965371875.1 uncultured bacterium | reverse complement strand
CCATTCTACTTCGAACAGAGGGGCGGATCACCTCTATGCTCTTCCGACAATAGATTTAACCGGTAATGTAGAAGCTGCAACAAGATTTTTTCCTGAATGTATGCCTGAAATTCTGGAACGAACCAGTGAGAAATATAAACCGGATATGAACATTCTTTCAGAAGCGTACTGTGCAATTTCAGATGCCCTGGGAGTATGTAAATTTACAACTACAGAAGCTTTTATTTTGTATCCTGAAGATTTTTCAAGGGGCCTAAGTGAGCTTCCTGGTTATGATCTTGATGAAAAGGAAATTATCAAAGCCGGAGAGAGGATAGTAAACCTCGAACGTATGTATAATATAAGGCATGGATTCGATAGAAAGGATGACCAGCTTCCATCCCGTTTTTTAACTGAACCGGCAACACTTATTGATATGGAAACAAAAGAAGTGATTAGTGAAGGTATGCTTGTCGATCTGGATTACATGCTGGACCGCTACTATCGTTTGAGGAACTGGACTAAAGATGGTATTCCCAGTGCGGATAAACTTAATGAACTTGGACTTGAAGAAACAGTAAAGGATCTAAAAGGCTAATGAGAGTAGATGTCCATTTTTTTGGAAACTTTCGATATATGTCCCAAAGATCAGAACAGACAATAGTACTTCGTGAGGATGCAAGTATCAGGGATCTACTGGACTTTTTGATAGGTCAATATGCTAAGATGGCTACTATCCTATCTCCTGATACGATAAAGAAGTCTCATGTTCTTATTATCCATGGAGAGAAGCCTGTGCGTAATTATAAAACAATATTGACAGAAGGAGATAAGCTGTACCTGTTTATTATGTTAGCAGGAGGTTGAGTATCTGACAGCAAAATTAAAGACAAAGGAGGACGGAATATGAAATCAGAAGAGATCTTATCCGTAGTACAAACAGAAAAAAATAACCTGGTTAATTTCCTGGCAGATATTGTCAGTATAGAAAGTATAACCTGTAACGAAGAAGCTGTTGTTAACAGAGTAAAAAAAGAGATGGAATTCCTTGGTTACGATGAAATAATTTCAGATAGTTTTGGTAATATCATTGGAAGGGTAGGAAATGGCCCTAAAATACTGGTTTTTGATGCTCACCTTGATGTTGTGGATGTTGCTGGACAGGAATGGGATACTGATCCCTTTAATGCTGTAATAAAGGATGGGAAAATATTTGGCCGGGGAACTATTGATGATAAGGGCCCTTTTGCCTGTACACTCTACGCAGGTAAGATAATAAAAGACCTGAATCTTGCAGATAAATATACAGTGTATGTAGTAGGAAGTATTGTAGAAGAGGAGTGTGAGGGGCTTGCTTTAGGCTCTTTTCTTAAAGAGTATAAAATAGATCCGGATTGTGTCGTAATTGCAGAAAGCAGCGAACTGGAAATATGCAGAGGCCATAAGGGGCGGGCCCAGATAACTGCTACATTCAAAGGTGAATCTGTGCATGCCAGTATGCATCATAACGGTGTTAATCCAATTGAAACTGCTCTTCCTTTTCTTCAGGGGTTGATTGAGTTTGACCTGAATATTCCTGAGGATGAAGAATTGGGGAAAGGACATATTACAGCTGTAGATACAAGATGTGAATCTTTATCCTTAAGTTCACTTCCAACCAGTGCAAAAGTAATAATGGACAGACGAACAACCACCCTGGATACCTATGAAAGCATTATTGAGGAATTAAAAGCGCTTCCAAATGGTGATAAATGTAAACTGGAATACGCTGACTGGAAGGATACAAGCTACAACGGAAAAGAGGTTAGGGGCGAAGAGTATTTTCCTGCATGGGTTTTAGGGGAAGACCATCCATTAATACAGGCTGGAGTTGATGGTTATAAAGAGCTTTTTAAGAAAGATCCGGTTGTTACTACCTGGGGGTTCAGTACAAATGGAAACTACACTATGGGGAAAAATAATTTTCCTACAGTCGGTTTTGGTCCAGGAGAAATGGCTCTGTGCCATTTGGCCAATGAGCATGTTGTTATAGATGACCTGCTTACAGCTACGGCATTTTATGCAGGACTTGCTGCAAGTTTATAGATTATTAAGATCCCTGTATGTATCTATGCCTGCAGGGAATTTCAAACAGCCTGTGGAAAAGATTGAATAGTAGACTAATAGAGAGTATTGGAAGGAGATATGGTTTCAGGCATAAAAGATCTTGAAAGAAGCATCAGCAATAAAGGCTTGAAATATGTAGGTAAGAGAATTCCCAACCGTGAATCTGAAATGAAAGTAACGGGCGAAATACTCTATATTGATGATATACGGATGAAAGGAATGCTTTACGGAAAAATGCTTTTTTCACCCCATCCCCACGCCGGAATAAAGAGTATTGATACAACCAGAGCAGAAGCGCTTCCCGGAGTACGTACTGTCATACACCATTTTAACACACCACATATAGCATATAATTGCGCTGCCAGATTCTATACCGATGTGAAATCAGGTGATTTGCCTCTTACAGAGTATATTTTTGATAGTACTGTCAAGTATGTAGGTGACAGGATAGCTGCAGTTGCAGCAGATACTGCAGAGATAGCATCTGCAGCTGTTAAATTGATTGAAGTCGAATATGAAGAACTTCCGGCGTCAATAGATTTTGAAAAGGCACTTCTTGATGGAGCACCCCAGGCCAACCCAAACGGAATAGATGGTACTAATCTATGCGGAGGATGGCTTACTTATGGGAGTGACTCTGAAGAAGCTGTTCTTGAGCATATCAGGAATGCTGATTTTACATTTGAGAATACATTCAGAACTCCAAAAGTCCACCATGGTTATATTGAACCTGTCTGCCATATAGCGAATTATACAAGAAATGGTAAACTTACAGTCTGGTCTACCTGTCAGAATGTTTTCTCTTTCCGGGATGTAATTGCTTCTGTTATGGAGCTGCCACAAAGCAGGGTCAGGGTTATAAAAACAGTGAGCGGAGGGGCATTCGGAGGTAAATCAGAAGTTCTTCACGAAGGTGTAGCTGCTCTACTGGCAATGAGAACATACAGGCCTGTAAAAATACTCCTTAACAGGAAGGAAGTTTTTACTTCTACAACCAGCCGGCATCCGTCAATAATCACAGTATCAACAGGAGTAAACAAAGACGGAAAGATTATTGGACAACATGTTAAAACTATTACCAATACAGGCGCATATGCCGGAAGCGGAACTAATGTAATTGGCGCACAATCAGATATGAACTTTGTTCTCTATTCTGCAGATAAATTGTTCTATCGAGGGGTCTCTTTTTATACTAATACTCCCAACGCCGGTGCAATGAGGGGTTATGGATCTCCTCAGCTCATGGCTGCAAGAGAGACTCATATGGAGCGAATTGCTCTTGATATGGGAATTGATCCTGTTGAGTTCAGGCTGAAAAATGTGGTAAGCCCCTATGAAATTAACTGTATGGGCAATAATATGTACAATACCCGGATAAAGGATTGTATCGAAAAAGGTGCAAAAATTTTTGACTGGAAAAACAGAAGAGAGAACGCTGCTAAGCTTCAAACCGGCAGATACCGCAGGGGTGTTGGAATGGATATTGCTGTTCATGACAACGGCTGGGCTCCGGCTTTTCAGGATCTGACAACTATAACAATAAAAATGAACAACGATGGAACGGCAGTGCTTCTGACAGGAACGCATGATCTGGGAACAGGCTCCAGGACAATACTTGCCCAGATTGCAGGAGAAGTTCTCGAACTTCCCCCTGAACATATAGAGGTTATTGAAGCAGATACAGATGTGACTCCTTTTGATATGGGTGCCAAGGCGTCCCGAACAACCTATATTGGCGGTAATGCAGCAATACTGGCTGCAGGAAACCTTAGAAAGCAGTTGATATATGAAGGGGCTGCCATACTTGACCTGAATCCATCTGAGGTTGAAATACAGGATCGAACTGTAGTATCAACCTCTGATCCAAAGAAAAAATGTACTTTTACCAATATCGTTGTTTCTGCCCAGACTGGTAAACATGGACCCCAGAGGGATTTAACAGCTACTGAATCTTTTGAATCACTTATTGCCATAAAGAGCTATGTTGCTGTTTATACCGAAGTTGAAGTCGATACAGAAACTGGAAAAGTAAAGGTATTGGAAGTTTCTCCTGTTCATAATTCAGGTAGAGTAATAAATCCTCTGCTTTTTGAGGGTCAGATTCATGGTGGTATTCAAATGGGTCTTGGATATGCCCTTTCTGAAGAGATGCTCATTGACAGTAAAACAGGAAAAGTAATAAACCCGAATTTTGAAAAATATAAAATGTTCAGAGCTACTGATATGCCGGAAATAAATATTTCGACAGTTGAAAACCCGGAAGACGCAGGCCCTTTTGGAGCAAAAAGTATTGGAGAATGTGCAACTGATGGAGTAGCAGGTGCAATAGTAAATGCAGTCAGTCATGCACTGGGTAATGTCCGTCTGGATCGAATTCCCCTTACTCCGGAGTATCTTAAGAGCGTTATAATAAAAATGGATAATTAACCAGGTTTGCAACAAATCTGAACGGTTAACAGATGGGAGAAATTATGCAGAAATATAGAGTAATTTATCAGACCTCACTTTCAGAAGTGCATCAGAAGGCAGCTTTATCCTCAGCTCCTGAAAACCTGGATGTTGTCATACGACGAGACCCTTCCAGGGAAGAGATGATTGAACTGATCAGGGATGCTGATTTTCTTATAAGCGAGAGAGAGGGCATTATTGACAATGAGCTAATCTCCGGAGCGCCTGGTTTGAAACTGATTCAGCGAATTGGAAGAAGATCATATGATATAGATCTTGAATATGCGAAAAAACGTGGAGTTGTTGTCTGCACTCAGCCTATAGAAAAGGCATTGAATGTGTCTGAACACATGATGATGCAGATTCTTACTTTGTCTAAATATACCCGTAGATCAATGGATATTATGAAGCCAGAGGCGTCCTGGGACAGAGAGCCCCAAAAATGTGATGAAGATACATTTGCTATAAACTGGACAGGAATAAAGAATATAAGGTCTCTTCACAACATGACAATAGGGATACTGGGTTTTGGGGAGATAGGTCACGAGCTGGCACTGCGCCTGAAACCTTTTAGGTCTGTAATATTGTATAACAAACGAAAAAAGCTTCCCCTGTCTGTGGAAAAGAAGCTTGGGCTTCAGTATCGGGACAGAGATGCCATGTTCAGGGAAAGTGACATTATCTGCTCTCTCCTTCCTTTACTGCCGGGTATTCCCGGGTCTATTAATAAACTTACAATTAATCTGATGAAAAAGGGTTCTTTTATAGTTCATTGCGGTGCCAGTTCCACAGTAAATGAAAAAGATGTTGCAGAAGCATTGAAGTCGGGTCAGCTGGGAGGATTTGCAGCGGATACATTTGCCTGGGAGCCTGTAGAACCGGACAATCCTCTGCTGGCTGTTTCTGTTAATCCAGCTATTAATATTGTATTAACCCCGCATATTGCTGTTGGATCTGTTTCCAGACCATGGTTTGATAGTATCTACTTAAACATAACTAATTATTTAAGAGGAGAATCTCTTATAGACAGGGTAATATAAAACCTGGCTGATTCTTCATAGTAAAAACTTTTCTTCTCCCACTATGGGCTTAGCAGATAAATAGTTTAAAATCTTAGGGAGATTTGGATGGAAAATGACAAAACCATAAAGGGAAAACAGTTGAATGCCTGTATTATCTATTTTAGTCCAGCCGGAACTACTCACAAAGTGGCAAAAGAATATTGCAGACAATTGGTGGAAAATAATTTTTTTGTTCAGTTAATTAATATTACTAATGACAGAGATCTGTTTCCAAAGAAAAATTTTGCAGTTTTTTTTGAAAGAATAAAAAAGCATGACCTTATTATAATAGGTGGTCCGATCTATATAGATCATCTGCATTATAATGTATATGAAATTTTAGAGAATCTGCCCTTACCGGATAATAATGTCTGGGGAAAATCTGCAGCTGTTTTTACAACCTTTGGAAAGGTTTCTGCAGGAATTGGTTCTGCTGAAGGGGCAGAAATTTTATCAGAAAGGGGAAGAACGGTTCTTTCTGCCCTGGAAATTGATGCTTCCCACTGCATCGCCAGAAATTTTAAGAATAAAATCAGTGAAAATCTACCTGGAGATGAAATTATACCTTATATTTCTGAGTCAGTTAAAACAATCCGTAATAAAATGGATAATAAGTCCTGCAGAGGAAATGACATTTCTCTTTTACTTCAGCAAAGAATTTCAAATTTCTCTGATATTTCTGATGAAAAAGAGGTTCTGTCAAAATTTCCTAAAATAGAATTCGATCTGGAGAAATGTATCTCCTGCATGGAATGTGTTAAGAACTGTCCTGTTAACTATCTTGTCGAAGTAAAAAACAACCCTTCTTGCCTGGAGGAAGATATCTGTATTCACTGTACTAATTGTCTGTATGGATGTCCTGCGGGTGCAGTTATTATGGACATTGAAGAGAAGGAAGGCTTCCTTATTAACCTTTTGAAAAGAAATGGAATTGACCCCAAAGGGCCTTCTCTGACTAGATTATTTTAACTGGAAAATCACCTGAAGGTCTGGGGCAAATCAGACCTCAGGGAAACAAAGATAAGCTTCTGTATCTGTAAGTCTGTATATATTCCAGTAAGTTCTAATTTAAAAATTTTGAACTGCGGCTTTATTATCCTCTTGTTGTATATGTCCCCTTAATACCATACTGGTCAGTCAGGAATGCAATCATATTAAAAGCAATCTTCTGAGCTTCTTTGGAATCGATTTGTCCCCGTGTTGTTTCAACTCTGTTTCTGGGGAAAAAACAGGTGGCATAGATAACAGCCTCACCAATTGCTACTTCATAATAACTGTCGCTGACAACACAATATTTTCCACCCAGCAGGAAACCGTCTTTTGGAATATAATCACCTTCCCTGACAAATTCGAAATCTATATTCCTTTTTGAAGTAATAGATTCGCTGCAAACATAGTTTATTCTATAGGTTATTTTCATAAGTACCTCCAAAAGTATTTATATCAATATTAATAAGCTGCCGATATATTACCGGGTTATTTTAAATCAATCTCAAATATGTATCGATCACCCCTGTACCAGCTGCAGGAGTACTCAATAGGGATATTATTTGGGAGCATACTTAATCTGGTTGAGTACAAAACTGGTGACCCTGGATCAATTCTCAACAAATCAGAAACAACGTCTTTAGCCAGGAGGGCTTCCATTGTTTCTTTCGCATTGATGATCCCCAGTTTGTATTGATTTTTAAGAATTTTATAAAGTGATTCTTTTTCAAGATCCTGATCAAGAATACCTGTGCATAATTTAGATGGAAGGTAAACATCCATCAGTACTATTGGTTCTTTGTTAACATATCTTAGTATCCGAATATAATAGACTTTATCTCCTGTTTTCAGCTTTAATATATCTTCTAGTTTTTCATCCGGATTCATCTTACTGGCTATCAGAACTTTTGATTCAACCTGGACCCCTCTTTTATTCATATCCTCTATAAAACTTGTTACACGGAATGAAGATGTGTCCTCTGTTGTTTTTTTTACAAAGGTTCCCTGTCCATGAATTCTATAAAGGAAACCTTCGTTTACCAGTTCAGTGATTGCCTTCCTTGCAGTCAGCCTGTTTACCTGATATTTTTCAGCTAGTTTCGGTTCTGAAAGTATCTGTTTATCCGGTTTGACAGCACCATTAATGATCTCATTATAGATATCGTTTTTAATCTGAAGATAAAAAGGTATATGACTTATACGATCAATTTCCATCTATTCCTCCTTTATATATGGTGATCCCCATCCCTTTGGAGACACTCCTGAACCTGCGATAAGGAATGCAATCAGAGTTAGAATGTAGGGCATCATCAGCGGGAATTGGTATGGAATAGTGCTCCCTGTTGCCTGAAGATTAAGCTGCAGAGCATCAACTATTCCGAAGAAGAAAACTGTCAGCATGGTTCCTATGGGTGTAAAACGTCCAAGAATAATTGCTGCAAAAGCAATAAATCCTTTTCCTGCAATCATATTATCGACAAACAGCCCAAGATCACCTACTGTTTGTGATGCTCCGGCAATAGCTGCAAAAGCAGAGGCCCAGAGAATTGATATGTATCGTATCTTCGTTACATTTACTCCCATAGTTTCAGCAGCTTTAGGATTCTCTCCTACAGCCCGGATTTTCAATCCCCATTCAGTTTTGTAGAAGATGAAAAAAACCAGTGGGACCAAAATGTAACCCAGATAAGCAAAGGGCGTTTGGGTGAAGAAGGCGCCCAGGTATGGGATATCCGATAAAAATGGGATTTTCCATACTGTAATACGGGCACTTTCTATTTGAGAAGTACTTGTTCCAAATATAGTCCGGAAAAATGCGCTGGTTACTCCCATTGCAAAGATATTGATAGCAACACTGACGACAACCTGGTTAACTGAAAGTGTAACTGTGCAAAAAGCAAAAATCATACCAACGAGCATAGCTACGGAAACTCCTAAAAGCAAACCACCTGCAGGACCAAAAAAATATGCGCCGACAAAGCCGAAAAATGCACCAATCAGCATAAAACCTTCCAGACCAAGAAAAAGAACACCACTGCGTTCAGAGAATATTCCTCCCATAGTTGCAATAAGCAAAGGGGTAGCAAGGCGGATACTTGCACCCAGGAAATCCTGGCTTATTAGTATAGTCAGTATATTATTAAGCATTCTTTATTCTCCTCTTCGTGTTCCTGATGAACCGGGGCATACCCTGAGAACCGATAACAAAGAGGATCGTCAGTGATTGAATAATATATATAAATGCAACAGGAACACCAAGGTCAATCTGCAAATTCCCTGCTGCATTTCGCAATGCTCCGAAGAAAAAAGCGGAGAAGATTACACCAAAAGGATTTAAATTTGCAAGCAAAGCAACTGCAATTGCATCATAGCCATACCCGGGTGAAAAACCTTCCAACAGTCTATTATGAACACCGAGGATTTCGACCGATCCCGCCATTCCTGCAAGTGCTCCTGATACAAGCATTGCCAGTACCATTACCAGGGGTACATTAGCACCGGCATATTTTGAACCCTCAGGATTCAGGCCTACTCCTCTTACACGGAATCCGAAATTAGTTTTGAAGAGTACAAACCATATGACTGCTGTCATTATAAGAAAGATAAACAGGCCTGAGTGAAGATGAGTCCCCTGAAGGATCTTTTGCAATTTTGCTGTTACAGCTACTGGCCGGCTTTGTGGAAAGTATCCTGTGGGATCCTTTAAAGGGCCTTGAACAAAAAAGCTTACCATCAGTATTGCAATGTAGTTCATAAGCATGGTTACAACAATCTCATTAAAGCCTTTGTATGCCTTTAGCATTCCAGGGATAAGAGCCCAGATTGATCCAACTAAAGCACCTGCAGCTATTGCCATAGTAATGTGAATAAAAGGATTTGTGAATCCAGTACTGGTAGCCACAACTATAGTTGCCACTGCAGCTAATTGCAGCTGCCCCTCACATCCTATATTAAAAATACCTGCTCTGTAGGAAAATACAATAGCAAGACCTGTGAATCCAAGTGGAATTGTGTATATCAGGCTTTCGGAAAAGTTATCCATAGTTCCAAATGCACCATAGAATAGCTGACTGATTATCCGAAAGAGACTCCGGTCTTTCGAAACAACAACCAGTGAACCGAAAATGATTCCCAGAAGGATTCCGCTTACAGGTATGACAATCTTTGAAAGACTTGACCATGTTATCCGTATTCTTATAGCTTCCATAATTTGTTGTTTCACTCTATTGCTCCTTCAATGCTTCGACGATTACCAGCCATCTGCAGCCCGATATCCAGGGGATTAACGTTGTGCCCCTCAATGGTACCGGTGAATTTACCTTCAAAAATAACCTCAATACGGTCTGAAAGAGCTATAATCTCTTCAAGTTCTGTCGATATCAACAGGATGGCTGCTCCACCATTTCTCTGTCGGATTAATTCTTTCCAAACAAATTCAATAGCTGAAATATCAAGACCCCGGGTGGGCTGAATAGCGATGATCAGCTTCGGATTACGGCCTATCTCTCTTGCGATGATGATTTTTTGCTGGTTTCCACCGGAAAGCTGCCCTGCCGAAGTATCAGGAATACCCCCCCTGATATCAAAACTTTTAATCTTATTCTTTGCATTGCTACGGATTTCTTTCTGGTTCAGAATTCCGAATTTAGAAAAGGGTGATTTTGAAATTTCCTTATTAACAAGATTTTCTTCGATAGAAAAACCCAGAATCAATCCGGTTTTTTGACGATCAGGTGGAATGTGTGAGAGTCCGTGTTCCAGGAGACGAGCAGGTTTCATGTGGGTGGTTTCCTTCCCATTAATAAATATTTTACCAGAATCTACCTTCATCATACCTGTGAGAGCCCTGCCAAGTTCAAGCTGGCCATTGCCATCAACTCCAGCAATTCCCAGAATTTCACCTTCCTTTATTTCAAACGAAAGGTTCCTTACAGCATGGATATCAAGGGTGCTTTTTGCAAACAAATTTTCTACTTTTAGAACTGTTTTACCTCTTTTCTTCGTTCCTTCTGCCTCATTCAAGGTAATTTCACGACCTACCATCATTGTAGCCAGATCTGTAACATTGGTATCAGAAACCAGGGCATTGTCTACAAGTTTTCCATCTCTTAAAACTGTTACACTATCACATATTGTCATGACTTCATGGAGTTTATGAGTAATGAAAAGAATTGTTTTCCCTTCTCCCTTGAATTTTTTAATTATTTCAAAAAATTCCAATACCTCGTTTGGTGTAAGAACAGCAGTAGGCTCATCAAAAATCATTATTTTTGATTCCCGATACAGGATTTTAAGGATTTCTACTCTCTGCTGCATACCTACAGGAAGATCTTCGATCCTGGCATTAGGATCTATGTTGAAATTATATCTATCTGAAAGACTCATTATTTTTTTTGCAGCACCAGTGTAATCAATAAGTGGGGCTTTCTCTGATTTAAGACCAAGGATAACATTTTCGGTAACTGTTAGTTTTTGTATCAGCATAAAATGCTGGTTTACCATGCCTATTCCAAGTCTTATAGCATCATCACAATTGTGAATCTGAACTTTTTTGCCATCAATCCGTATTTCTCCGGAGTCCATAAGATAAAGGCCGTAGAGACAATTCATAAGGGTTGATTTCCCGGCACCATTTTCACCTAAAAGTGCTCTTACCTCTCCCTTCTCAACACTCAGGGAAACTTTATTGTTGGCTAGAACTCGTGGAAACTTCTTAGTTAAATTTTCTATTTCAAGGAATGCTGCCATGCCTATACGCTCCTACTGATAGATGTCTAGATGTATACTTATATCAATTTATAATAGAGTTATTTATTGTTTCTGTCAATAATTTATTTAAACTGACTAAATATAGCTTATAAATCTGTATATTGATCAATAATATGGGAGAAATGTACGAAATTAGAAAAAAATAAAATAAAATTTGACAAATCTACAATTATGTATTTATAATGCAATAGATGTGTATAGGTATATACAACTAAACAACCTTTACTGAGTTTAGATGTGTGTTATTTTACCATTAAAAAATAGTGAGGAGAGAATAATGAAAAAGGTATTGATTATTCTGGTTTTGGTTTTTGCATTACTGGGATCAGTTTTTGCAGGAGGACAGCAGGATGTTACAGCCGATAAGGTTGAAGATGATGGTGTGCTTAAAGCAGCACTTCTGACTTCCGGACCCATAAATGATGGCGGTTGGAACACGTTTGCATATGATGGACTCACAGAACTTAAAGAAAAGCTTGGTTATGAAATTGCCAATACAGAAAATGTACAGCAGTCGGCTCAAAAATCGATTATAAGAAACTATGCCAAGAAAGGTTTTAATCTCATAATCGGCCATGGATTTGAATATGGCGAGGCTCTAATGGAAGTTGCAGCAGAATTCCCTGACACAACTTTTTTTCAGGTAGGCGGGAATGCATTTGGTCCTAATGTTGGTTCAGGTATGTTTGAATCCGAAACACTTGCTTATCTGGTAGCTCAGGTTGCAGCAAAATTTACAAAAACAAATAAAGTTGGATTTGTCGGTGCAATGGAAATACCAACTATAGCTATGGAAGTTGAAATGATTAAAAAAACGGTACCTCTTTTTAATCCTGATGCTACAGTTACTGTTGCATATACCGGAAGTTGGACCGATGTGAATAAGGGTAAAGAAGCTGCGCTTGCACAGATTGCGAATGGTGTGGATGTAATTATCGCTATAGGTGATGCCTGTGATATCGGTGCTATAAAGGCTGCAGAAGAGAAGGGTACCTATGTTATAGGATGGGTTGGAGATTTTAACAAACTCTCACCTGATGTTGTTATTACTTCCGGAGTTCAGAGTGTTCCTTTTATGATTGTGGAGCAGGGTAAGGCTCTGGCTGAAGGACAATGGAAAGCTGAAAGTAGAATTTGGGGCATAAAGGATGGAGCTCTATATTTGGGAACTTTTGCGGATATAGTACCACAGGATATTATTGATGCTGCTATGGCTGATCAGGAAAAAATCATGAAAGGTGAACTTGACGTTAGTAAATTATTTTAAATATCTACTGATACTTATATTGGTGTTTATTAAAGGCTGTCCGGAGAGATACGGACAGCCTTTTTCAGGAGGAGATTGTTGGAAATGAAGCTTAGACATAAAGAGATTTACATTGATGATGCTCTGGTAGCTGTAAAACTTCCTTTTACAAAAAGGATGCAGGAATTCCATCCTGATGGAAATTTTCCATTGCTTGATGATCCGATAAAGAGTGAGTGTACTTCAATTATTGGTATGTTCATATTGAGACCTGCCAGACAGGCATGGGAAAAACCTGTTCTGAAGGAAGATGGCTCCTGCAGTGTCTATGATGTGAAAGATTGGGTTTACAACCTCAACTCTATTAATGGAGGTGCGGTAATTGCAAATGGAAATATTATGGATGGATATCGGCTGGGAATGCAGTATGCTGTTTCTGATGCAGTTATTATTGGGAGTTCAACTGTTCTTAATGATGGGCTTCCTGATTCTGACGGGACTCCCGGATATACATGGCTGCCCTATAATTGTACTGAATGGCCTCACTTAAAAGCAGCAGATTCTAAGATGATGGACCGGTTTCTTGAGCAAAGAAAACTATGGCAGGATATGGGTTACGTGTCAGATAGAACTTATCCGGCGCAGATTGTTGTCACTCAAAGCGGTAAAGAAACAACTCCTGATCTGTTATCGGCAAGTGTTTTTCATGAGCACCATCCTGACGGTACCCCTGTTGAAACATTTATATTGACGAGTAAGTCAGGAGCAGAAAATATAAAAACCCGTGCAGGGAAATATGGTCTGGCTGAAAGAATTAATGATATGCTGATTATTCTATCCCCACAGGATGATCCTCATAAAATTGACCTGCCTGAGCTTCCTGGAATTCTATATACTAAATATAATATAAAAATTGCAAATCATGATGGAGGTGCCATGGTTCTCAGAGCTTTCTGCGAGGCTGGAATTGTAGCACAGTTTAATTTTACTTTCGGAAGGAGGCCTTCGTTATTTGAAGTTGTAAAATCTTCACTGGTTATCAAAGATGAAGAACGGAACAGGGTTCTTGATGATTTTGATCATCTGGTTCTGAAATTTTTCAACAATCATGATGGATCCATTCCTGGGAATATTAGTATTGCCCAGATAATAGTTGATGAACCTGATGAGGCTGCAGTTTTAGTTCTTGATACAAGAAATGTTCGTGCTTTTTAGAAAACCCTCTGTGGATCTTTTATTTTGATATTTTAAAAGTTTCTTCTTTTATTGTCTTATCAGAGAATCCTGATAACTCATTTTGGCATGATACTGTTTGTAGATTTCGATCCATCTGTCCTCATGACGCTGTGAAATTTCAAGTGCATTATCAAAGTCCCTCGTTTTTATACAATTAATTATACTTATATGATGATTAACCAGTTCCTGTAATTCGCTTGCAAATTCATGGAAACTTGGTTCTTCAAAGTCACGGTATGCCCATGCAAGAGAATAACTGGTTAGCAGGGGTTTTGAATTTGCAAGTGAGATAAACGCAAAATGGAAATTTTTCATATGTGTAGAGTAGGTGGAAAAATCCTTCATCTCTATTGCTTTACTGACTTGCTTTGCAATTGTCATTATGGGTTCAAGTTTGACTTCGATATTTCTGTCTCTAATCCATTTAATTACGGTTTTCTCCAGAATCATCTTTATTCTAATGGAATCTTCAATTTCATTCCATAGAAGTATAATTACCTCAAAGCCTACATTTGGGAGAATCTTTACAATCCCTCTGTCAGAAAGGCGCTTAAGTGCTTCGTTTACCGGTGTTCTGCTTACATGAAGGAGATCGGCCACCTCTGTAGCTGTCATACGGTCACCAGGCTTTAATTTACCATTAGAAATCATTTCTTCAAGGTATTCTATTACTAATTCACTCTTGCTTTTGTATTCAATCATTATTTATATGTTTTATCCTTATTTTGCATGTAACATGTAAAAAACACATTTCATTAGTCATATTCACCATAACACATGTTTAAGCTGCCAGCAAGCAAAAATGTACATTTCAAAAACTTCTAAAATTTATATTGTCTTATTGATATTAGTATGATATTATTAGTAGCATGTTACATGTAGCTATAAGTATTGAAGACAAAGAGGCTGTTAAGTCAGTATACAGGTCTTAAGGTATGATCAAATTATTTTCTAAATAGAATTTATATATATATTTCAGGAGTAATTTTTATGAGTCAACTATACATGATGGATTTTCCAACAGAAAAAGTAAAATTAAATGTCTGCTACAGAAATGAAGATTTACTGGGGGAAATTAAAAGAAAATCACCTGATTCAAAAAATGTTCCAAAAATTCTTGAAGTATATGGCGAATTAATGTTTCCCGAGGCTCCTGTCCATAGACCATATATCATCTCTTCCATTGTTTTGTCAGCCGACGGTAAAATGGCTTTTGGTGATATGCCTGCGGGACCGGTAATAGCAAAGAATAATTATTTTGATCCTAACGGGGCACTGGCAGATTTTTGGGTTCTTAACGCATTACGTACTTATTGCGACGGTATAATTCTTGGAGCAAAAACACTTCAGTCTGAGGAAGATAATACAAGTCATATATTTGACAGAGAGCTTGCCAGCCAACGAATTGATATTCTTAAAAAAAAGCCCCATCCTGTAAATATTATTGTTTCCTTCGACGGGAGTGATATTCCTCTTGATCATAAAATATTTAATATTGATAAAAATGAAGATTTTCATGTCGTAATAGCTACATCTCCTGCAGGAGGGGAGTATCTTAAAAAAAATTTTAGTAAGCCTGTAAAAATAATTGAGCCTGATGTTGATATTAAAATAATAGAAAAATCTGAAGGTGCCGTCCCTGTTATTATAACAGGGAATGAGAATAATCCTGATTCTGAATCTCTTTTAAAGATTCTTAGGAGTATGGGTATTGAGCGCCTTCTTATAGAATCACCTACATATACCAGCCATTTGATGTCTCAGGGTAATATGGATGAATTTTTTATTAACTATTCCCTTGTATATTCAGGGGGAGTAATTACTCCCGGAAGTAGTTTTCCGTTTTCAAGTCATAATCATCCCCATGCTAAATTACTTACACTGGCAACACATAATTCCAGTTTTATTTATACCAGACAGAAGCTGTACTACGGAATTGATGAGTCTGAAGATCTGAGTAGTTATAGATATTAAAGTTTATAAGGAGTCGTATTTTGAAAGAAGTCGATCTGCTATTTTATAATGGCTGTATTATTACAATGGATCCCCAACGTCGGATTTTATATGATTCCGGTGTTGCAGTAAAAGGTGATGTAATTATAGATATCGATAGTTCTGATGAACTTGGTATAAAATATGATTCTGAGCGTTTAATTGATCTGCAGGGCAAGTATCTGTTCCCTGGATTTATTTCCACCCATACCCATCTTTTTCAAACTCTCCTTAAAGGACTAGGGAGGGATAAACCTCTCCTTGAATGGCTTGATAGTTCGGTCAGAAAAGCTCTCCATCTCTACGATGAGGAGGCTATGCACTATGCTGCTTTAACGGGTCTGATTGAAGCAGTAAGAACTGGTACTACCACAGTTACAGACTTTCAGTATTGTCATCCTGGGAAAGGGTTCGATATTCCTGTTATTGAAGCATATGAAAAACTGGGTGTTCGCTGTGTGCTGAGTAAGTCACATACAGATGTTTCAGGGCTGCCTGAAGAAATGGCATGCTCCTACGTAGAAACAGAAGATGATTATTTTCAGGAACTGGAAGATCTGTGTGTGAAGTATTCCGGTCATCCCCTGGTCAACATGTCATTGGCCCCGGGGATAATATGGGACCACTCAAAGGAAGGATATCTCCAGACACGTTTCTTTGCTGACAAATATAAAATACCAATAACAATGCATCTTGTGGAAACAAAAGATGATGATGATTTTTCAATAGAAAAATTCGGTAAGCTGACCATCCCGTTTCTGGAGGAATGTGGAATTTTGGGTCCGGATTTTGTAGCAGTACATAGTGTTCATCTAACGGAAAGAGATATAAGTGCTTTCAAAGACTACGGGGTATCTGTTTCTCATTGTCCCATTTCGAATATGATTCTGGGGTCAGGAGCTGCACCAATACCCCGATTGCTTAAAGAGGGAATCAATGTAAGTCTTGCCTGTGACGGAGCCGCTTCAAATGATAAACAGGATATGCTGGAGGTTCTTAAAATTACAGCTCTGCAGCATAAATTAATCTGTATGGATGCAAAGGTTACCAGTGCAGGAGAGGTTTTGGAGATGGCAACTTTAGGGGGAGCACGTGCAATGTTAATGGAGAAACAAATTGGTTCTCTGGAAATAGGTAAAAAAGCAGATATGTTTGTCTTTAATCCTTTGAAATGCAATTCCACACCAGTTCATGATCCAATATCAGCAATCGTTTACAGTTCATCTCCTTCCAACATTGAGTCTACAATTGTCGGAGGTAAAATTATAATGGAAAATGGCAAAATTATTGGTGTAAATGAAAATGATGTACTCTGGCAGACCCAGAAGATTGCAGCGTCCCTTGTAAAACGTGCCGGACTTGGTAATATTCAATGGAATCAAAAAGTCCGTTCATTGTATTGATATAAACAGGATGTTAAGAAAGGCAGGTATCAATGTATGATCTTATAATAATAGGGGCCGGACCCGGAGGATATATTGCAGCAGAAAGGGCAGGTCAAATGGGTCGTAAAGTTCTTCTTGTGGAAAAAGGGGAGTTAGGCGGCGTTTGCCTGAATGTGGGGTGCATACCTACGAAAACACTTTTAAACTCTGCTAAACGTTTTGAACATGCTGTCAACTCTGAAATGTTTGGGGTTCATTCGGACAATTCCAGTTTTAGCATGAAGGAAGCCCAGATATGGAAAAAGAAGGTAATCGAAACTCAAAGAAAGGGAATCGTTTATTTAATGAAAAATTCCGGTGTAGAAGTGGTTAAAGGAACAGCAGTACTGAAAGATAAAAAAACAGTAACTGTTTCCGGAACGGATTATTCCGGTAAAAACATAGTTATTGCAACAGGCTCATCCCCCTTTATTCCTCCAATACCAGGAGCAGATAGCAGTAAAGTTGTTACAAGTACCGATTTGCTTGATATGAAATCAATTCCCGATAGTCTTGCGGTTATTGGAGGTGGTGTTATTGGTATGGAATTTGCTTCCATGTGTTCCATGCTTGGCTCCAGGGTTGATGTGATTGAGATGCTTCCTGAAATTTTACCCTTCATGGAGCCAGAACAGGCTGGAAAAATGAGAAAGGGGATGAAGAGTATAAAATTTCATTTATCATCCAGGGTTAAAGAAATTAATGAGGGTTCGGTTATTTTTGAAAGTAATGGGAAGACCGAACAAATAGAAGCAGATCTCATTCTAATGGCAGTGGGACGAAAACCAAATGTTGAAGACATGGGTTTAAAAGAGGCAGGGGTTGCTTTAACAAAACAGGGGATTGCAGTCAATGACATGTTTCAGACAAGTGTTCCCGGAATTTATGCAATTGGTGATGTGACAGGACTATCTTTGTTTGCCCATTCAGCATCCAGACTGGGAGAATCTGTCGTAAATATTATGGACAGCAATATGGATATGATTAATTTTGATGCAGTACCCTGGGTAGTTTATGCCAATCCTGAGGCAGCCGGCTGTGGATTGACCGAATCAGAGGCAAAAGATGAAGGGTATGATGCTGTTTCTGCCGAGGTGAACATGCAGATTAACGGGCGTTTTCTGGCCGAGAATGGTAATTCACCTGGTTTATGCAAAGTGATCGCAGATAAATCGACAGGGGAGATTCTCGGAATACATCTTTTAGGAGGAGTTTGCTCCGAGATGATCTATGGAGCGGCAGCTTTTATACAGAACGGAATAACCGTGGATGAAATTCGAAGTACTATTTTCCCCCATCCCAGTGTATCGGAAGTTATCAGGGATGCTGTGCTTCAGATTGAATTATAAAGAAAGATGAATGTGTAAAATATAAAGTAAAGTTTGGGCAGAGATCCAATTTTATCGGATAATGAGGAAGGAAACATGAGATTCAGGGATAAAGTAGTAATTATTACAGGTGCCGGTCAGGGATTGGGGGCTGCCTATGCAAGAGATTTTGCAGCTGAAGGGGCGTCTGTTGTGCTTGTAGGCCGTACGGAAAGCAAACTTCAGAAAGTTGCATCTGGAATATCCGGAACAGGGGGAAGAGCACTGGTATGTCCGGCTGATATTTCCATAGAAGATCAGGTTTCGGATATGATCTCCAAAGTTCTTAAAGAATTCGGAACAGTGGATGTTCTTATTAACAATGCGGCTTTTCACCGGGCAATGCGTGTTGAAGAGACCCCAAAAGAGGTATGGGACCAGCAGATAAATATTAACCTTACGGGGACTTTTCTCTGCTGTAAATCCGTCATCCCTACTATGAAGGATAAGCGCTACGGTAAGATTATCAATATATCATCCTCTGCAGCAAAACACTATTTTGCGGGGTTTGGTGCATATGCAGCTTCTAAGGCAGGGATTGGAAGTCTTACAAATACTCTAAATGTAGAGCTGAAAGAATATGATATCAATGTAAATACGGTCTACCTGGGAATGACAAATACCGAATACACAAGAGAACGTAAAAAACAGGGTGTTGGTTTTATTCCATTGGAAGAGATGCTTCAGGTAGAGGAAGTTTCCAGGGTAGTGATGTTTCTTGCCTCGGATGATTCATCTTCCATTATGGGAGCCGGCATAGATGTCTTTGGGAAAAAAGCATAAATAAAATATTTTGTAAATAATGTGAAGATTTCAGGAGGGATAAATGGCATTAAACAAGGAAAGACTTTTAGACCTTTATTTTGATATGGTCGCAATTCGCCGTTTTGAAGAAGAGGTGGAAAAGTATTCGAAGAACGGTACTATTCCTGGTTTTATTCATTTAAGCATAGGGCAGGAGGCCTCTCAGGCCGGAGTTGTTACCGCGTTAAAGAAAACGGATTATAAATTCCCCGATCACAGGGGGCATGGTGCAATCTGCCTTTGCGGAACCGAAAGAAAGCTGGTTATGGCTGAAATATTCGGACGTGCAACGGGTATCAATGGAGGACGGGGCGGTTCCATGCATATTAATGATCTGGAGTATCGTAATATGGGATTTAATGGTATCCAGGGATCTACAGTTGTTACAGCCCTTGGTACTGCTTTTACTTCGGTATATAATAAAAATGATGATGTTACAGCTGTTTTTATGGGGGATGGTACTCTTGGTGAGGGTACTTGTCACGAGAGTATGAATATGGCTGCAACATGGAAACTTCCTGTTATCTATTGTCTTCTCAATAATCAATATGCAATTTCGACTCACTATACCGAATCCCACCCTCAGAAACAGTTGGCAACCTGGGCAGAGGGTTACGAAGTTCCAAATGAAGTTGTAGATGGAAATGATATTGAGGCAGTTGTTGAAGCGACTGAAAGGGCAGTTGAAAGAGCCCGGAAGGGGGAAGGTCCAACCCTGATAGAATTTATGACCTACCGCTGGCAGGGGCATTTCTCCGGAGACCCGGCGGCATACAGGCCTGACGGAGAACTTGAGGAATGGTTGGAAAAGTGTCCTATTAAGCGCTGTAAGGAGACACTGCTGAAAAAATTTAAATGTACAGAAGCCCAGTTGAAAAAACTTGAAGATAAGGCTGAGGAAGAGATACAGGATGCTGTAAAATTTGCTTTGGACAGTCCATGGCCGGACCCTAAAAATGCAATAGAACATGTGTATTCAAGCTACAAAGTGGAGGACTGGAAATAATGGCTAGAAAACTATCATTTGCAAAAGCAATAAACGAAGCTCTTCATCAGGAGATGGAAAGAGACCCGTCCGTTTTTGTAATCGGAGAAGATGTGGCAAAAATGGGGGGCGATTTTGGAATAACCCAGGGGATCTGGCACAAATGGCCGGATAGAGCCAGGGATACAGCATTATCGGAATCTGCCATTATTGGTCTCTCAGTAGGTTCGGCGGTCTGCGGTCTCAGACCTGTTGCAGAGCTTATGTTTGCAGATTTTGTTACTGTCTGTTACGATCAGCTGGTTAATAATGCCGCCAAGATAAATTTCATGTACGGAGGAAAAGCCAGCTGCCCAATCGTTGTTCGGGCAGTAACCGGAAGCGGAATCCGCTGTGCATATCACCATTCCCAGTGTATTGAACCCTGGCTGATGAATATCCCCGGTTTAATAATTGCAGCTCCGGCAACTCCCTTTGAAGCAAAGGGGATGCTTATAAGCTCCATTCGAAACAATGATCCGGTTGTTTTTCTGGAACATAAACTGCTTTACAATAAAAAAGGTGAAGTTCCTGCAGAGCCCTATGAAGTTGAATTATTCAAAGCAGAAGTTGAGCGTCAGGGAAATGATATTACCATAGTAGCTACACTCTATATGCTTGAACTGGCCCATAAGGCGGCTGCTCAGATGGAAAAGGAGGGAGTAAGTGTGGAGATAATAGATCCCCGAACAATTTTTCCTCTGGACAAACAGACTATTATCGAATCTGTTGCAAAAACAGGTCGTCTTGTAATTGTACAGGAGGGGCCCAAGGTTATGGGGTTTGGTGCAGAAGTAGGTGCTATGATCAGTGAAGATCTTTTTGAGTATCTTAAATCTCCTGTTAAGAGAGTTACCAGCCTTGATGTGCCTGTTGCGTTCTCTCCGGTGCTGGAAGATTATATTAATCCCACTGTCGAACATGTAACAACTGCCTGTCGTGAAGTAATGGATTTCTAGGGAGGATTTTATGGCTTATATTATTGGTATGCCCCGGTATGGGGCAACAATGGAAGAGGGGTTACTCGCCGGGTGGGAAGTAAGTGAAGGCGATGAGGTATCTCAGGGACAGGTTATCTGTGTAATTGAGATTGAGAAAATAACCAACGAAGTGGAAGCTGAAGAAGATGGAGTAATTCGAAAAATTATTTGTCAGGAAGGAGACACCCTGCCCTGTGGAGCTCCTCTTGCAATTCTGGCCGGAGCAGATGAAGATATTACCGGTTTGTTATCCGAAGCAGACTCGGGTTCTCAGGGAGTTAGTGAAAGCATTGCTGAGGGTGAAGATAATTCTGCAGCTTCAGTTCCCGCAGAAACAAAGATTATTAAAAAGAATGATTCTCCATCAGTATCCGGATTCCCCGGTGAAGTTGATGGAGTAAAAATAACGCCTAAAGCATTAAAACTGGCCGAAGAGCTGGGAGTGGATTACAGTGGAATAAAAGGTACCGGTATTCATGGAGCTATTACCCGTCAGGATATTCGGACAAACCTGGAATCTGCATCCGGAAAAAATATGATACAGACTCGTGCTGAAAAGCAACCTGTTCAGGAGAAAATTGCAGTTACTGTATCTGCATCATCCGGTTCAGGGAATGCCAAAATGAGTAATATCAGGAAGATTACCGCCCGGAGGATGATGGAGAGCGTGTCCGGCTCTGCTCAGACATCGATGATGATGGATGCTGACCTCACAGACCTGGTAGAAGCTTATAAAAATAAAAAAGGTTCTTACTTCCGGGAAGGAATCAAGCTCAGCTATACAGCTATAATTCTTAAGGCAGTCTCTTCCGCTCTGGTTAACCATCCGATTATCCGGACGGTCATTGAAAGGGATGATTATATACGTACTCTGTCTGATATTAACGTTGGGGTAGCAATAGATGCAGATTATGGTCTTACGGTCCCTGTTCTGGAGCATGTAGATTATAAGGATCTTTCTACTGTCTGTCAGGAGCTGTCTGAACTGACATCCAGAGCAAAAGCAGGAACTTTATCTTCTGATGATATGAATGGTGGAGTTATTACGGTTTCCAATGTGGGAATGCTGAATGTAAAGTATTTTACTCCTATTTTAAATGCGCCCCAGAGTGCCATTCTTGGTATAGGTACACTTACCCAACAGCCGGTGGTTATTAACGGGGGCTTTCATGTTCGATGGATAATGTCATTGAGCCTTACTTATGATCATCGAATTATTGATGGGGCACCTGCAGCAAAATTTCTAAACGAGGTCTGTCGTAACCTCGTAAATACAAAGGTTTAGGATTATAATATATGATCAGCATAAATAAACATGTAATGAAAATGGTGACAGAGTTATTAGAAAATGCCGAAGCCCTGGGGTGCAGGTATTTCAGATTGGCAAATGGTGCTCATGTTATTGATATGGGTATTGAAGTTCCCGGAGGCTGGAAAGCAGCTAAAATGTTTGCAGAGATTGATATGGCTTGTCTTGGTACATGCGATTTTCGTGATTTTCCTCTGGATGACAGAATAAGCCTTTCAGCGGTTGAAATTACTATAGATAATCCTGAGCTGGCATGTCTTGCCTCGCAGATGGCGGGACTTCAGCTGGCCGAAGGTGAGTTCTCTGTAATCGCATCAGGTCCTGCCCGTGCATTGGCCAGGGACAAAGGAGATCTTCATGTCCAGCAGACCTCATATAGGGATAACCACAGTCAGGCAGTTCTTGGAATTACAGCAAAAACACTGCCTGATGAGGCTTTTGCCGAAAAAGCGGCCCAGGTTTGTGGTGTAAAAACAGATGATCTTTATCTGCTGATGCATTCCTATAACAGTATAGTTTGTACTGTGCAGGTCTCTGCCCGTATTGTTGAACAGACAATGAATCAAATGATGCTGAATAAATTTAATCTTGATCAGATAGTGTCGGCCCGGGGATACTGCGCAGTTGCACCTGTTGCTCCTGATGATCTGTCATCCATGGGCTGGGTGAATGACTGTCTCCTTTACGGCGGAAAGGCAGTTTTCTGGGTAAAATCTACAGATGATGAGATTAAGACAGCAATACCTAAACTCGTTACTGAGAGCGCAGCTGATTA
>CBDVAD010000004.1:0-23806 GCA_965371875.1 uncultured bacterium | reverse complement strand
GGAACCCTGAGAAAGCAGGCACTGACAATGTTTATGACATCCCTGATTCCATGGATAGGAAATATTCTGTATCTGATGGGTTTAAGTCCCTATGGTATTGATTTGAACCCCTTTTTTCTAACAATAACAGGACCTCTTTTTGCACTTGCTCTGTTTCGGTATGGTATGTTTGACATTACACCTATTGCCAGAGATTTAGTATTTGGGGAGATGAGAGATCCTGTTATTGTCCTGGATAATGAATACAGGATTACAGATTATAATAAAGCAGCCGGGGCCTCTTTCAATCAGCTTAAAGGAGCAACCATAGGGACATCTATTGATGGGATAATTATCGATAATAAACTGCTGATAGATCAAATTTATTCCAGTGATCCATATGCAGGAGAAATAGAAATAAATATTGCCAGTCCGGATACTTATTATACTTCACAGGTAACACAACTATTATCATCTTCAAAAAAAGAAATTGGAAAAATCATCACCCTTCATGATATAAGCGCACATAAAAAAATGCAGCAAATACTGCACAATTTAGCAACTACAGATGAGCTCACCAGGATTTATAACAGACGGCACTTTATTAAAGTAAGTAAAAGTGAATTGATAAGATCCCGACGGTACAAAAGATCAGTATCCATTCTTATCATTGATCTGGATCACTTTAAAAAGATAAATGTCAGCTATGGACATCAGGCTGGAGATGAAGTTCTTATACAGGCAGCCCGTATTTTCACTAAAACTCTAAGGGACAACGATGTAGTCGCCCGCTATGGTGGTGAAGAATTTACAGCACTTCTACCAGAGATAGATGAACAGGGTGCGCTGCAGACTGCCGAGAGAATAAGAGAAAATTTAGAGGTATTTACTGTTTCTTATAAAGGAAATAAAATAAATATTACAGCCAGTATTGGTGTTAGTACTTGTAACAGCGAAAGATATGATATTGTCGAAAAAGATGATATTTTATTGGAAAAACTCCTGACTGAGGCAGATGAAGCTCTTTATAGAGCAAAAGAAGAGGGTCGTAACAAGGTTATTGCCTATGATCATCCTTCTAAATAACCTCTCAGTTTGAACAAAAATCATCCGATACATTAATTAGACTCAATATCTAACAGAGGTGTAAATGGGCGATCTTCTTGAGATTGTGGATGAAAAAACGGACCAGTCTGATAGACAAATCAAGGAACAGGAGAAAACTGAATCCATTAATTTAGAACAGCTTATCAATCGGGTTAACTACATAAACTTTCAGGATGGAACTCTAACCTCAGTATTCCAACATAAAAACTACAAACGTTCTCTTTCTTTAAATACAAAACCAAGAGCCTGTATGAATAATGAGCTGTTCTGCTTCTGGCCGGATAGAGATAACCTGCAGGAAGAAATAAAAAACTATAAACTGACAAATATCTATATTGATGATGGTATTAGAACCATAGTTATAAATCCTGAACATATAAACTTTGAACAGGAAGGTTTTACTGTAATACTACCTGAGATCAATATACTTAAACCATCCCGCAATATAAGAAGACATCCGGTAGAAAAAACCAGGGTTCAAATGATTCAAAATGGTGTACTCCATCGTGGTAATTTAATAAACTTTACACCTGATTCTTTCAGAATAGAAATACACTCAGGGACCCACCATGAAGCAAACAGGCTTAATCCGGATGCACCGGTTACTATTACTCTGCTAAATGACCAACAGATAAAATTTTCCGGGGAGTGCAATATAATTAGAACAAGCCGGGAAAAGAATACTATCTCCTGTGTGCTAAAGCCCAACAACAACCATATACGGAGATTTAAGGCAAAAGAATACCGTAGTTTTCGTCAAAAATTAATACCTTCACCAAATATAGTTTTTATACATCCCTTTACTGGCAGTAGGGTTGATCTGCCTGTTTATGATCTGTCAGGTGCCGGATTTTCAGTGGAGGAGGATCAAAGAATCAGCATCCTGCTGCCGGGAATGATTATTTCCGAGTTGGAAATAGTTCTGTCAACAGGGATGAAGGTAAAATGCAAATGCCAGGTACTATACAGAAAAATTGTTGATAAAGATAAAAATAGAACTACAGTTCTCACTGGTTTTGTAATTCTCGATATAAAACCCTACGACCATGTTCAACTTCTTTCAATAATATTTCTTGCCAGAAATAGTAATCTACATCTAAGTAAAGACCTTGATACTGATGCTCTCTGGCGCTTTCTTTTCGAATCAGGTTTTATCTATCCAACAAAATATGACTACCTGAAAAACCATAAAGAAGAGATCAAATCCATATACAAAAAGATATATACAAATGCACCTGATATTGCCAGACATATCACATATCAGGAAAAAGGAGAAATTCTCGGACACGGATCTATGCTTCGAAGCTATGAAAATACATGGCTTCTACATCATCATGCAGCTTCAGGCACCTCAAACAGGTTCGCAGGCTTGTACATTCTGGAGCAATTTGCAAACTACGCATACAATACAAATAAGATTGATTCTCTCCACATGAACTATCTGCTATGCTATTATCGACCTGAAAACAGATTCCCTGCCCGTGCATTCGGAGGTGCAGCAAAGAGCGTAAATGATCCTAAAGGATGCTCTGTAGATAATTTTGTATTTTATAAATTCCAGGGAAATCCTGAAAAAGTTTTTGACGACCTGGATTCATGGAGCCTTGAAGAAAGCAGTTATGAGGACTTGCTGGATTTACAAGGTTATTATGAAGAGATTTCCGGGGGTCTTATGCTCGATGCAATGGATATACTCCCGGACAACTCAGGGAGCCTAAGTGTAATAAAAGCCTATAGAAAACTGCAGTTTAAAAGGGAAATTAAACTCTATTCATTGAAACATAATGGGAATATTCTTGCAATTTTTATGGCAGATATGACAGATACCGGTATAAATATGTCTGAACTAACAAACAATATCAAGGTTATAGTAATGCAGCCGGATAATCTTACAAAAGAACTTCTGGAAAGCAGCATCAATGAAATAGCAAAAAAACATTACAATAATTTTGCGCATGTACTACTTTTTCCGGACAGTTATGCCGATAAAAATTCAATGACATATGAAAAGAAGTACAGCATGTGGATATACAACGTGGATTATTCGGATGCTTACTTCGAATTCCTCAGTAAACTACTGAGATTCTCTAAAAAATGATACAAGAGATAGATAAAACAGAAAAAAAAGATACTCGACCTTCATATAACAGCAGGATAATCGGATCATATCTTCATTTTATAACTATTAATTATCCCGATATTGATATTTATGACATGCTTAAAAAAGCTAAAATGACTGCTTACGAGGTTGAAGATCCCGGGCACTGGTTCACTCAGGAACAGGTTGATCTCTTTCATGAGCAACTGACAGAAGAAACTGGAGATCCTTTTATCTCCAGAAAAGCAGGCAGGTTTATGGCTAATGCCAAAGCCAGCGGTGAAATAAGATATTTTTTCCTTGGGATGATTGGTCTTTTAAATGCATATAAAATGATCAAAAAAGCAGCCTCGAAGCTAACAAGATCTACATCCTTTCAAGTAAATTCTCTTTCTGAAAATTCAGTGGAAATCCTTGTTAAACAGAATAAAGGATACTCGGAAAAAGAGTACCAATGTCAGAACAGAATTGGGATGTTTGAAGCAGTAGCTGAAGGTATTAAAGCAGGGAAAGTATTTATTAAACACCCGGAGTGTGTATTTAAAGGGGACGATTCCTGCAGATATGTTATTTCATGGGGAAAATCATCAACAAAGATGATTCGTAAAGCCGGGAAAATATTAATACCGTTGTTTTTATTACCCGGTTTCGTCTCGGTACTCCATTTTAGATTTGCACCTCCTGTTACAGTCGGAGCAATGGCATCATTAATTATGATACTCTTTTTCACTGTATATGTCCTCAATAAGGAAAAAAAAGAGCTGCAGTCAGCTTTGGAAACTTCAAACAGATCACCGGAAAAATGGATAGATCAGATAGAGACCAATTATAATACCAATCTACTATCTTTCGAAATTGGCCAGGTTATAAGCAAACATACCAGTATTGATGATGTTCTTTCCAGTGTTGTTCAGATTTCAGAAAGGCGTCTTGATTATGATAGAGGTGCCATATTTTTAGCTGATGAAGCAAGGGGAAAATTAGTCTACAGAGCTGGTTTTGGTTATATAGATGAATATTTAAGATTACTGGAAGAAGTTGAATTCCATATTGACCATTCCAGTTCCAAGGGTATTTTTATAAAGTCTTTTAAAGAACAAAGACCCTTCCTTGTGAATGATATTGAAAAAGTAGAAAAGGATCTGACTCCCAAAAGCCTTAGGTTCTCAAAGGCCGTTGGAAGTAATTCATTCATTTGCTGTCCAATAATATACGAAGGTGAATCCCTGGGGATTATTGTTGCAGATAATGTAAACTCCAAACGCAATTTAACCCAGAGCGATCTTAGTCTATTTATGGGAATCGCATCTTCTATCGGTAATAGCTTGAAGACTGCCGAATTGTTTGAGATAAAAGAAAAACAGTTTAAATCCACATTTGAAGTACTGGCATCAAGTATAGATGCAAGAGATAATTTAACTGCCGGGCACTCAGAAAATGTAGCAAAATACTCCCTGGAAATATGTTATGCTATGGGGCTGGATGCAGAATATACTGAAGTTGTCCGCCTTGCTGCTCTGTTTCATGATTATGGAAAAATTGGTATTCCTGACTCCATTCTTAAAAAGGAAGGTCCATTAACAGAAGAAGAGTATATTGAAATACAAAGTCATGCACTAAAAACAAAAGAACTTCTTGAAAAGATTACCTTTGAAGGCAGCTACCAGAAAATACCTGAAATAGCCGGTGCCCATCATGAACGTATGGATGGAAAAGGATATCCTGATGGTATAAAAGGAATGGATATTCCTCTGGGGGCAAGGATAATTGCTGTAGCAGACTATTTTGAAGCTCTGACAGCTGAAAGGCACTATCGAAGCCCGATGTCCATCTATGCTGCAGTTACACAGCTATTGATTGCAAGTGGAGATCATCTGGATGATGAGATTGTAACCGTCTTTATTTCATACCTTCAGGAAGAATACAAGCTTAAACTGGGAACTCCACCTCTCGCTGTTTAAGCCCGTCCTTCACGCCCCTGCAGGAAATAATCGGTGTATAGGTAAATCTTCTGGGATCTGAAAGAAATTTTTCAGCCTCATTCAGAAAACCCTCATAACCATTCGTGTATTCGGGAAAATCATAACCGGAATTTTTTGCTGCTATTTCAATTTTCTTGATCCAGTTAAACTCATCTACTTCTGATAATTCTCCATAAATTAAGTGATGGGCTTTCATATCCACATCTATATCTTTAAATCCCAGATCATACATATGGGCATAGAGTTTCCTTCCAACATAGGGATCAAAATCTCCATGTTCCTCTATTATTTTAGTCACTTTCATGATGGAACTCTCCAGCCTGTGAGAAAGCCCATAGTGGCTAAGACAATTATGGTCCAAATCAATAAGACAGAGAATGCCCCCAGGCTTTAAAAGCTTTGTAATCCGTTTAACAATATCAAAACTGCGCTCCCTGTGATATTCAAGAAGAAACCTTACCCATATGAAATCAAAAGTACCCAGATCATCCAGGGGATCATTGACATCTCTGCATTGAAAATCTATACCCTCCTCCTGATAATGTTCTTTTGCATACTCAATCCTCTGGGGAGCTATATCAAAGGCTGTCACACTACCAGTGGAACCTACTATTCTATGTAGAAATGATGAAGTGATGCCAGGTCCACATCCTACATCAGCTACTCTCATTCCGTCTTTAAGTCCTGCCCATAAAGCTTGATTTTCAAGACGGGCATAATCCGTTTTCATTTCCAGACGAATTGATTCATTTGCATTTTCCATTAGATATGTTTGAGCATTCAATATTAAAGTCCTTCATAATTACAAGTTGGATCTGCATTGTAACACAGGAAGTTTTAAAAAGTATACTTTTTTTCTTTTCTCTTTATTAGTATTATTTAATCAGGAGGACTATCATGAATATCAAACAAATAATGGTTCCTGTTGATGATTCCCAGTATTCATTTGATGCAGTTCAATACTCAATTGATTATGCAAAAAGCATGGAGTGCCAGATTCTGCTGCTCCACTGCCACAAACAGTTTCCAACAGTTATCGGAGAACCACATCTACAGGTTGCTATAAACAAAATACTTGAGAATGCAAATAACTTAATGCAGCCTTACAGAGAAATTTATGAAGAAAACGGTGTACCATTCAAGGAACTCCTGTTGGAGGAACCTGCGGGAAAAGTTATCTCTGAAACTGCCAAAATTGAGGGAATTAATTTGATCATTATGGGATCCAGAGGAAAAAGCGATTTAGCAGGATTAATCCTTGGCAGTACAACACACAAGGTCTTACATACAGCCCCCTGTCCTGTTCTGGTTGTCCGCTGATTTACTGTTCCAGAGTGTAGGGGCAAAAAATCTTTTGCCCCTACACTTCGGATAACGCCAACTCTACTGCCATGGCTGCATGTATTGTTGTAGTATCATAGAGAGGCATTTTTGTATGCTTCTGCTGAACCAGAAGGGCTATTTCGGTACATCCCAGAATAACAGCCTCTGCTCCGGCTCTTCCAAGAGACTCGATTATCCCCAGAACAGATTTTCTGGAGTCATCCTTTATATCTCCCAGACATAGTTCTGAATAGATAATATTATGAACAATATCCTGATCTTTTTCAGAAGGAACCAGAACTTCCAGTCCAAATCCTGACGAAAGACGCCCTTTATAAAAATCCTCACTCATCGTAAACCTGGTTCCCAGAAGACCTACTTTTTTTATGCCCCCGGCTACAAGACTCATCGCCGTAGCATCAGCAATATGAACAACAGGAATATCAATAGAAGCTTCTATTTTATCTGCAACCTTATGCATAGTATTGGTACAGATAAGAAGAAAATCAGCTCCCCCGGCCTGAATTTTTTTAGCGGCGTCAGAAAGAATAAGAGCTGTACCTTCCCAGTCTCCGGAATGCTGAAGCTTCTCAATTTCATCAAAATCTACCGAGTATAAAACTACCTTTGCAGAATGAAGTCCTCCCAGTTTATTTTTAACCCCTTCATTCACAAATTCATAATAACTGACAGTTGATTCCCAGCTCATACCTCCGAGCAATCCAATTGTTTTCATTTACTATTCTCCAAGTATAGATACAACATAGATGTACCTCAGCGTTTTATCATTGGTGTTTATTATATTATGCTCGGTATATGGCGGACAATAGGCATTTTCACCTCTTGAAAGTTTGACAGAATCATAACCTTCGAAGACCATCTCTCCTTCACCTTCCATAACTATTATCAGTTCTTCTTTATTTTTCGTATTATGGGTTCCAACAGTCTCTCCGGGTTCAAGAGATACCATTCCGGACTTCATTCTTATAGTGGATGGTGGTCCTCCCAGTATTCTTTGAAATCCTGCAGCTCTCATATCCAGCTTAATTGCTCTGGGTTCCAATCCAATAGTTTCTGTTTTATCCACATGAAGCTCCCTCTTTAATCAGACTAAACAATAACATAGTATCATCAGGATAGTAAGAAAAAAAAGAAATCCTTTCTTACAGAGACGTTGCAATGTATGGTAGAGACGTTGCAATGCAAGGTCTCTACCAGTATCATTGGAACATGTTTTTACCAATTTCAAAACAGGACATGAAAAAAAGAGGATGGGAAACCTGCGACTTTATAATTGTTACAGGTGACGCCTATGTGGATCACCCTTCCTACGGTGCAGCAGTAATTTCCAGAGTGCTGGAAGCTGATGGATACAGAGTGGGCATTATTGCCCAGCCAGGATGGGACTCTCCAGATGATTTTATGAAACTGGGAAAACCTGAACTTGCATTTTTAGTTACAGCCGGAAACATGGATTCCATGGTAAATAAATACACAAGTGCAAAAAAAGTCAGAAAAAAAGACGCCTACTCCCCTGGGGGAGTATCGGGCATGCGCCCTGACAGAGCAACAATCGTTTATACATCCCGAATTAAGCAAGCTTATAAGGGAGTAACTGTTATACTTGGAGGTATTGAAGCCTCCCTTAGGCGATTAGGACATTACGATTACTGGTCAGGCAAGGTCCGTAAATCTATACTTCTTGATGCAAAGGCAGATATTCTCATCTATGGAATGGGCGAAAGTACCATTCGCAAGCTTGCGCATCGACTTAAAAAAGGTGATTCCATATCAGAAATATCCGATTTACGCGGGACTGTGTATAAGCGGAAAGCGGTAAAGATAAAGGATTCAGGATTAATATACCTACCAACTTACGAAGAAATATTAGCCGACAAAAAGCTTTACGCTGAAAGTTTCCGAATACAGTACGAGAATACAGATTCCATCATTGCCTCTGAACTCATTGAAAACTATGGGGACTGGGATATAGTACAAACCCCACCGGCAAAACCTATGACAACAAAAGAGCTGGATCATAGTTATGATCTGCCTTATACCCGGTCTGAACACCCGTCTTATCAGGATATGGGAGGGATTCCTGCACTGAGTGAAGTTAAATTCAGCCTTTCCAGCAGCAGGGGCTGTTTCGGAGGCTGTAATTACTGTGCGCTTACTTTTCTTCAGGGAAGAACTATACAGGCCCGCAGTCATGCATCACTAGTTAAAGAAGCGGAAAAACTGACCAGAGATAAGGATTTTAAAGGATACATCCATGATGTAGGAGGTCCGACTGCCAACTTCCGGACACCATCCTGTAAAAAACAGCTTACTGCGGGTGTATGTAAAACAAAGCAGTGTCTTTTTCCGGAGCCCTGTTCCCTGTTGGAAGTAGATCATAGTGACTATATCAGCCTGCTTAGAAAGGTTAGAAAACTACCAGGAATAAAAAAAGTTTTTATTCGTTCGGGAATACGGTATGACTATCTTCTCGAGGATAGTGACCAGACATTCATGTCGGAGCTTGTGGAACACCATATCAGCGGTCAACTAAAAATTGCCCCGGAACATGTTTCAAAAGAAGTTCTTGATGCCATGGGTCGTCCTTCAATTGAGGGATTTCTTGAATTTACAAAAAAATACAAAGAAATGAATCGTAAGAAAGGAAAGAATCAGTATCTAATACCCTATCTGATATCGAGTCACCCTGGTTCAGAGATTAAACATGCTGTTGAACTAGCTGAATTTCTTAGAGATTACGGTTTTATTCCGGATCAGGTCCAGGATTTTTATCCAACTCCAGGTACAATCTCCACCTGTATGTTTCATACCGGGTTCCATCCAATTACGGGTAAAAGTATATCCGTTCCTAAAGATCATCAGGAAAAAGCGATGCAGCGGGCACTGATCCATTATAACAGACCGGAAAATTACAAACTGGTAAAAAAGGCGCTGTTACAGTCGGGACGATCTGATCTTATTGGTTTCGAGGCAAGATGTCTGATAAAACCATTTGAACCCCGAAAAGGAAAACACGAAAAGTGAATTTAATACCAAAAGACAGACAGTTTTTAAAAAAACTCATTCATATTGCAGGGCCTATTGCTCTGCAGAATCTACTGATCTCTTCCCTTGCACTGGTTGATATTGTAATGATAGGCCAGCTTGGAGAAACTGCCATTGCGGCTGTAGGCCTTGGGGGACAGGTTTTTTTTCTTGCAACATTGCTCTTCTATGGGATTTCAAGTGGAGGAGCTGTATTTTTTGCGCAGTTTTGGGGTAGAAAAGATACAAGGAGTATCAGAAAAACTATTGGACTTGTTGTAATTCTTGCTGAAAGCGGAGCAGCTGTATTATCAATCATTTCGATTGCAGCTCCAGAGGTTGTTATGCAGATTTTTACTACAGATCCACAGGTTATTGCTTCCGGGGCCATGTACCTGGCTATTACAGGAATCAGTTTTTTATTTACCGGTGCAACCATTGCCTACTCCCTGGCTCTCCGAAGTATTGGAAAAGCAAGTTTACCTTTAAAAGCGACCACAGTCTCTATAACCGTAAACACGATTCTAAACTATATTTTAATTTTTGGAAAATTTGGTTTTCCGGAAATGGGAATTATGGGTGCTGCAATTGCTACTACAATTTCCCGGTTTATTGAAATAGTAATAATTCTTTCCTATATCTACAAATCAGGGAATGTCCTGGCAGCGGGCATAAATGATTTTTTAAGTTTAACGGCTGCTTTTGTTACAAAATATCTTAAGACGACAATTCCGGTTATTCTTAATGAACTTGCCTGGGCAACAGGCATGTTGGTCTATAAAATTGTATATGCACGTATGGGTACTGATAGTATTGCAACAATAGGAATAACCGAAACAACAGGAAGCCTGATTTTCTCTCTTTTAATTGGATCTGCAAATGCCTGTGCAATTATGGTTGGGAACAAGATAGGAGAAAGGGACCTTGAAGCAGTAAGAATTTATTCACATAGATTTATAGTATTATCAATAGGTCTCGGATTAGCTACTGGTGGTATTCTTGCACTTCTTGCACCCCTTATTCCCATGGCCTTCAATGTATCAATGGAGGTTCGAAGATCGGCTACTGTGATTATATATATCCTGGCAGCATTTGTAGTTGTAAAATCATTTACTTTCCACTTTGTAATTGGTATGTTTCGAGGGGGAGGTGATACAAAATTTGCATTTCTAATTGATATTATCGGCACATGGATGATTGGAGTTCCTCTTGCAGTTATATTTGGCCTGATTCTGAAATTCCCACTGTATCTTGTTGTATTGCTTCTAAGTATGGAAGAAATATTCAAAGCAGGTCTGGGATTTTACAGATATAAAAGTGGTAGATGGATTCATGATGTGGCAGATTAAGTGAGGCTATAGGAGATTTAACAAGATGAAGTTTCCCTGGTTTCGACAAAAAACAATTAAAATACTTTCCATAGACGGCGGGGGAATCAGGGGATATATTCCAGCTTTGATACTGGAAAAACTATCTTCTCTTCTGGACCAAAAATCCGGAAATGGTGATTTATTCAGGGCTTTTGATATTATAGCAGGAACATCAAGTGGTTCTCTTACAGCAATGGGAATAGCTGCTCCGGACAGAAAAAAAGGAAATGAAGGTTACACAGACAAACCACGATACTCTATGACTGATATAGTTAATATCTACGAAACATGCAGGACAGATATCTTTCCGGAAAGAACACTGGAAAGTCTTGGTATGGTAAAACAGGCTTTTCATGAAAAATATAATTCATCAGGCTTTGAAAAAGTTCTTGAGGGTATGTTTAGAGAAAGAGCCATGAAAGACAGTCTGACAAATATTTTAATAACCAGCTTTGACGTGCTCAGTGGTAAACCTGTCATTATAAGTAATGATGATGATTTCTATATGAAGGATGTTGCCCGGGGATCCTCTGCAGCTCCAACTTTTTTCGAACCTGCTTTAATAGAATCAATTTCAAAAGAAAAGAAGTATTGTCTGATTGACGGTGCAATGGCAGCTAATAACCCGGCTATGTTTGCATATATAAAAGCCAGGATAAAATTTCCGAAGGCCGGTAGATTCATCATTCTCTCACTTGGAACCGGACACTCAACTGAGTTTTATAACTACGAACAGATAAAAAACTGGGGATTTGTTGAATGGATATTACCATCCAACGGAACACCGATTTACAGTATTATGTCCAGAGCTCAGGAAGGTTGTGTCAGTATGCAGTTAAGCCATATCCCCGGGGTAGAATATTACCGGATAAACCCGGTTCTGGAAGGGGAAAGCCTGGAAATAGATAATATAAGTTTTAAAAATATGAAAAATCTGAAAGCTGCAGCAGTGAAGATAATAGAAGAGAATCTGAATCTTTTTGAAAAGCTTACCCGGGATTTGGCATAGCTAGAGGCAGTCACGGGGGATTTCCTTTGGCCCCCCCGTGGCTGCCCCTAGCTTATTGTATCATCAAGTCTTACTGAAACTTCCACCATATTTTCTTTAACTTTAAGAAATACATCTATAACCTTCGGATCAAAATCTTTTCCACTACTCTCAACAAACATCGATATTATCTTATCTACAGGCCAGGGCTCTTTGTACACCCGTTTGCATATAAGTGCATCAAAAACATCTGCAATGGCAGTCAATCTTCCAAAAATATGGATTTCTTCACCTTTCAGGCCTTTTGGATACCCTGTTCCATCCCATTTCTCATGATGTTGTACTGCCACTAAAGCAGCTGTTTTAAGGAGTTCCCTGTCAGAATGATTTAACATCTCAAACCCAAGGGTTGTATGAGACTGCATGGTTGTTCTTTCTTCATCAGTAAGACGTCCGGGTTTAAGAAGAATTGAATCCGGAATCGCAATTTTCCCAATATCATGCATGGGAGAAGCATCTTTAAGAAGTTTAACCTGATCAGGTGGTAATCCGTATGCTTCAGCCAGTATTTGTGAATATTCTGCTACTCTTTTTACATGATTGCCAGTTTCTTTGGAACGCATCTCACCAGTTTCTGCAAGGGTAAGAATTATTTCACGCTGAGTAGATTCTATCTCTTCCTGCAATGCCAGAGATTCCAGCTGTTTCCCTGTATAACTTGCTGCCAGAAGCAGATGTTCCAGATCTTTTTTTGAAAATTTCTTGTTTCCAACCATCTTGTTTATTGCCTGATAAACACCAATGATTTCGCCTTTACTATCCTCAATAGGCAGGGCCAGAATATTTCTGGTATGATAACCTGTAGCTTTATCTACCTGTTGATCAAAACGATCATCTTTGTATGCATCATTTATTACAAGATGCTCCCCGGTATCAGCCACATATCCGGCAATTCCTTTTGACAGGGGAATCTCTATTCTATCAACTCCATGAGCAACCTTGCTCCAGATCTTCTCCGCCTTTCTGTCTACCAGCCAAACTGTACATCTATCTGCAGAAACAAGATCCCTCCCCATATCTGCAAGATATACAAGAAGTTTATCAACATCACGCTCATTGGCAATTGTTACTACATATTGAAATATCGTTTTTAAGAGCTCATCTGCCCCGGAAGTTGTCTTTTTGGATTTTGCTTTAGCCATACTATAATTATAGGCTCAAAATAAAAATATTCAATGGATTTTTAAAAAATTTCAAGGAATTTTATAAAGATATTTCAAAAAGTTTAATACCTTCACTGGTAAAAAAGGCTTTTAATTCAGTAATCACCTCTTTTATTTTTACAGATTCAGAGTCCCCACAGTAAATTATCAGACTGAAATTCTCTTCCGGCCATATATGATCACCCATTCTGGGGCCGGAATTACCTACACCAAGTACAATTGGATAAAGTGTATAGTGCTTTACAATTTCAGCCTTTCTGAATGCATCGAACATATCTTCCTGTATAGATCTGTTTGCAATTATCTCGATCCTTTTCATTGGGCATCTTCCTTTGATAAAAGTGATGTTCTTTCTTCACGGCGCTTCATCTTCTTTATTTCTCTTTTTGCTGCCTTCTTTTCGCTTGCCTCATTGAAAATGGCGTATACGACAGGAACAAGAAACAGTGTGAGCACTGCACCGAACGCCAGTCCTCCTACAACAGTCTTACCAATGGGATTTACCAGAGCTGCAGCCTCCCCAGGGAAAAATGCCATGGGAATAAGCCCCAGAACGGTTGTCAGCGTTGTCATGAGAATAGGTCTTAACCTGTTGCCACCGGCTTCGATACAGGCTTCATTTATCGATCTTCCCCGCTTTCGCAGCAGGTTGGTATAGTCTACCAGAACAATTCCATTATTAACAATAATACCCGAAAGCATTATCAAACCTACTGCTGTCAGTATATTGAACATCTCTCCTGTTGCTATATATAGAAGAACTACCCCGATAAGTGAAAGGGGTATGGTAAAAAGAATTATTATTGGATCCAGAAAAGATTCAAACTGACTTGCCATCACACCAAATACAAGAAATATAGATACAAGGATTATAATTACAAGTTTTATTCCATATTTCATCAAATTTGCAAAGTCTCCTGAAAACTCAATTATCAAACCTTCTTCCGCAGGAATCTCCTCTCTTATCATCTTTTCAATTTTAACAGAAATTTCATTCAACGAGGTACCTGGCAAATTCCCGGCAGTAACATGGACTGTTCTGGTCTGGTTTTCTCTTATAATTGAGACAGGGCCCATTGTTTTTTCGTATTTGGCAAAACTTGCCATAGGGATTCTCTGTCCTGAAGCATTCATTACAAATATCTTATCCAGGTCAGGCAGATCATTTCTATCCTCTTCATCCAAAATAATAATAATATCATATTCAGATCCTCTGTCCCTGTATCTGGATGCAGTTATTCCATTGATACTTGCCTTTATTTCCTGGCCGACAGAATAGATATTGAGTCCAAAAGAGTAGAGCATATTCCTGTCTATCATTATCTCGACCTGGGGAAGACCATCTTTGATATTAACAAGAGGTTCAGTTACTTCAGGAAACCTTTCTTCAAGCAGTAGCTGTATTCGTTCTGCAACTTCTTTGGATTTTTCCAGATCTTCCGTCTTAATCAGAATATCCACAGGACTGCTCTGAAATCCTCCTCCCTGGTGGCTGCCGAATGAAAAAACAGCAGAAGGAAAGTCGTTAAAATGACTCCTAAGCTTCTCTTTTACTGTATCAGAATTATCAATTCTGTCTTTAAAAGGGGGAAGATTTACCATCACTGTACCCTTATGAGTTTCTGATGCACCGAGAAAACCAAAGAAGCTTTTGCTCCCGGCTTCTATTACTATTTCTTCAAAACCGTTAATTTCATCACGGATAATTGACTCGAACTGAAGAAGGACCGATTCTGTTACCTCAAGCCTGGTACCCTGGGGCAGTTCAACCGATATCTGTATCATCTCATCCATCTGGGAGGGCATAAACTGGAACCCGGCACCAATGAGAAGGGCCATTGAACCTATAAAAATAAATAGAATAATTAGAATTGTAATGATCTTATGTTTCAATACCCTGGCAACTGCTCTTTTGTAAGCATCATCCAGCCTGGTAAAAAGAGTTTCCATGAAATTGTCTATTACCCTTAACAGACCTTTAAGAGGTCTCTGCTTTCTACTGGAAATAGGTAAATAATGACTGGCCAAAACAGGAATCAGGGTTACTGCAACAATCAGGGATGCTGTAAGAGATATTACTACAGTAAAGGATAGCCCTGCAAAGAGCTCTCCATAGATATCCAGCTGGCTCTTAAATATTATTATCGGGGCAAATACACAGATTGTGGTCAGGGTAGAGGTAGTTATGGCGTTAATCATTTCCTGGGTACCCAGAATAGCCGCAGAAGTTAGTTTAGTCCCTTTTTCACGGTACCTGAATATATTTTCAAGAATAACTATAGAGTTGTCCACAAGCATCCCTACTCCCAGGGCCAAACCCGCAAGAGTCATTATATTGAGAGTCAGACCGGCAAAGTACATAAACATCAGGGTAATTATTAAAGAAACCGGAATAGTGAGTCCAATAATAAAAGTAGTTCTAATACTTCTTAAAAAGACAAAAAGGACTATTATTGCAAGAAAGGCCCCTATCAATGCGGTTGAAGCAACCTGATTGATAGAGTTTTCGATAATATCCGTTGTTGAAAATATTTCACTAACCGTTATACCCGAGGGTACCTCTCTGTTAATCTTTTCCAGCCTGGTTCTGACATTATTTGCTGTCTGTACAGAGTTCGTTCCACTCTGTTTCTGAACAATTATCTGGACCCCCGGTTCACCATTGATATAAACAAGAGTATCTATATTTTTATGACCATCATAGACATTTGCAATATCTCTAAGTCTTATTGTTTTTACAGTGACCGGTTCCATAGACATGGGATTGGGCATACCGCCCTTGTAGCTGATTACTGTATTTTTTATCTCATCAATACTTTCATACTCGCCTGAGGTTGTTACTAGAAGATTTTTATTATCAGACAGGATACTTCCAGCAGAAATCTGAAAGTTTTGACCTCTAAGCATGTCTGCAATTTGAGTCAGTGTAAGACCGTATGCTTCAAGCCTGTTCTGGGGAATTTCAACCCGTATAGCACGATCTCTACCACCGGTTACACCGGTCAGTCCTACACCTTCAACCTGTTCAATTCTGGGCTTTACAATATTTTCTGCTATTTCCCGGAGTTCTTCCGGAGTTCTGTTCCCGGAAACAGTAAAACCCAGAATGGGTATCATTGATGGGTCGAATTTAAAGATAATTGGAGAGTCAGCATCTTCCGGAAGAAATCGTTTTAAAATATCCAGACTGTCCCTGACATCGGCAGAAGCCTCAGACATATCGGCGCCATAGGTAAATTCCACAATGATTGTACTGCTTCCCTTTGCTGATGTGGATGTAATTTTATCCACCTTGCTTATGTTACTGAGAGAACTCTCGATTGGTTTTGAAAGGGATTTCTCTATTTCTTCGGGTCCTGCCCCCTCATATGTAGTCAAAACAACAAGGATTGGCGGCTCTATCTCCGGATACAGATCAATGGCAAGATCTGTAGTTGCATAAATACCCAGTCCTATAAGGAGAACAAATATTATTAAAACTGTTGTTGGTCTCCCAACAACCTTTTTTGCTATACTCATAAAGATCTCCTTTAGTAAACTTCGTCTGTAATTTCCAGAGGTTCTACTGTGCTTACGACTTTTACAAACAAACCATCCTCAAGCAATGTCTGCCCCCTGATTACAATCTCATCACCATCCAGAAGACCGCTGATAATTTCCAACTGATTATCGATTCTCAAGCCGGGAACTACTATTCTTCTTTCAACTATCCACCTATCCGAAACTTTGGCATCTTCTTTTATGACAAAAACATAGGATTCACCAAAACGATTAATCATAGCTTCTGCGGGTATTTTTACTATACCTTTTTTCTCTTCAGTAATAATTTTTACTTCTGCAAACATACCAGCCTTTAATCCGGATGTTTTATCATCAAGATGAAGTTTTATCTCCATAGTCCTGGAACTTTGATCGACTACAGGACTAAGCTCCCGTATGCTGCCGGTAAATAATTCTCCAGGGAAAGCCTCAGTTTTTATAACCGCCGAAAGACCCACATCCATTTTAGAAATAAATTTTTCAGCCACATACAGAATAACCTCCAGTTCATCCATCTTGCTTATCTTTGCAATAGGAAGGTTGGGGGCTACGGTTGATCCTATCTGAACAGGTACCTGTGTTACTGTCCCCGAAATTGATGCCTTTACAGGACTGGATGCAAAGGTCATACCCGGCCTGGACGGATCAATTTCTGCAATAATCTGATCCTTACGGACAGTATCTCCAATCTTTACATATAGACTCTTCAGCTTACCTGCTGTATCAGCAAAGGTGTCCACCGTTGTTCTTGCAGCAATATCACCGTTAAGCTGTAGATAGTCTTTTATCTCTCCCTGAACAGCAACAGTAGTGCTGACAGCAAAAACTGTAACAGACTCTTCTGCTTTATCAGCAGAACCTTCAGATGCAGAATCATTTTTCTTATTGCACCCAGACAAAAGGAATAAGATAATAAGTGAAATAAGGCATAAGTGTATTATTTTTCTATTCATTTGAGACTTCCTTTATTTCTTCCAGGGTCGCATTAAGTGCATATTCCAGATCAAGCAGTCCGGTTATATAGTTATATTTTTCTTTTAACACTTCCAGTTTAGCTGTGTTCAGATCCCTCTCAGAATCTTTTACTTCAAGAAGTTCTTTACTTCCGGCATCATAAGCCTCCTGGGACATTCTATATACCTCATGGGCAAGACTAATATTTAATATTAAAGTTTCCAGTTGTTCCATAGACTTATTCAGCTTCATTACGAGGGTTCTTATTTCCATTTCAGCCCCAATACTAACCTGGGCAATTCCCAGTTTAAGCTGAGAAATTCCATCTTCCATATCTCTTATATCAATCTGTGTTTTAGACCATGGGAGAAACGAATCCAGGGACATGGCTAGTGTCATTCTGAACATTCCGCTTTGCTGGCTCCAGTCATCTCCCATATTTTTAAACCAGTTATTTGCCAATGGATCCAGACCATAGACAGGATCAAAGTTAAGTCCAAAACTAAGCATAGGTGTCATTGTCTGAAGCTTTAAACCTGCCTTTACATTTTCAAGACTTTCAATAGATTTATTCATAGACTGGATATCCAGTCTGCCGCCTAGAAAATAATTTGTAAGTTGTCCTGTATCCAGGGAAACAGGGTTAATGACAATATCTCCTTCCAGGATTATCTCTTCTGCCAGATCGATCCCGAGAAGCATTTTAAAACCGTCCAGCATAGTGGCATAACCAAGTTTCATTTCTGTAAGAGCTGGTTTCAGATTTTCATACCCCACCTGTGCAGACAAAACGGATAGTTTAGGAACAAGACCATTACTGTAATTGATCTTTGCCTGTTCAAACCTGTTGTATGCAGCTTCTATATTTTGTTCCATAAGCCATAGGTTTTCTTCAAATACCAGAATATTGTAGAAATTTTTCTTTACATCTCTTTCGAGTTGCTTTAAGGCGGTTTCGTAGGAAATAAGACCGGCTGCATAATCAATTTTTGTGCCTTCAATTTCTTTAATAAGGGAAAGGTTCAGGTTCAGAGAGAGATCAAGACCTGCTGAAAGGCCCCATTGGGAAAGAAATATTTGTTCAATATTCCAGCGTATCATTGTACTGCTAATCTGAACAGTAGGAATAAACCTGTTCCATGACATGTCCGCAGCTCTTTTAGAAATCGCTACATCCAGCCTGCTGCTTTTGAGCCCCAGATTATTTTCCAAAGCAAGCTCTACGGATTTCTCAATATCAACTATTACTGTTTCAGCAGAAATTACTGCAGCCATCATAATTGTTATAAGTAAAACAGACAGTATTTTTCTCATCATCAACTCCCTTTAAGACCATATAAAAAAAGCTGATGGATTTTTCTTATACGTAATTTCATAGTATCGCTGGAACAATTCGCTCCCATACACTCCCATAACCCATGAATCAGAATAAAACTGAGTCCCTCAGCTATCAGATCTGCTGAAAACCCAAGGGGATTAAAACTGCTGGTCATTGTTACAATATTAATAAACTCAGAGAACTTCTCCAGTTTCTGATCTGCAGGTTTTAGAGGTGTATTAACAAACTGATATCTTAACCAGTTCATTATTGTAAAAATCGAAGGTTTAAGAAGAAAGTAACTGCTCATAACATAAAATATACAGTAGAGCTGCTCATCAAATGATTCAAACGGGGTTATTCTTTCGATGATCAGTTCATTTAAGCGTTCTTTTTCACTGCCCACTACATCTTTTATCATCTGTTCCTTGTTATCGAAGTAGAAGTAAAGACTGCTTTTTCCCATTTTCAGATGCTCTGCAATGGCATCAACAGTAGTGTCCCAAATTCCTTTATCTGCAATAACTTCTGCAACAGCGGTAAATATTTTGTTAAAAGGCAGTACATCATTTTTATCAATTGCAGATTTCTTTTCAATTGCTTCATAATCAGTATGACTGCTTCTTTCACTGCTCCCGGATAACCCGTACCGGACAATAAACCTGATAGCTTTAACCATCTGATCTATCTCTTTTTCTGTAAAAGGGGTTTCACTGAACAGGCGCTGATTAAGAAGAAACCCTCCGACAGAGAGGACGAATCCCGAAATAGATTGTGCTTCGATCTCAGAAAATCCCAACTCCATTATTAAAGATGGGCTTAAAAAATTTTCTCCTTTACCCACCAACTCGCTAAACAGTAGTTTTATATCCTGCTTCATGTTAATTAGTTTCAAAACAAAAAATCTGTAGTATTGATAGTTCTCTGCAAAAAATCTGACCGTATTTTCCGTATAATCAACCAGTAGAGAATCCAGATTTCTATTATTATTGAACCTCGATTTCTTAAGAAAAGACTGATAATTTCCAATAAAATCATCTTTCATAGCCAGAAGCAGGGCATCTTTATTTTTGAAATAACGGTACAGGGCTGGTTTTGTCATTCCCAGGGCATCAGCAAGGGATGAGAGAGAGGTGTTATAGAAAAAGTTATCACCCCAGACTTTATAGGCTGTATCTATAATCAGCTGTGTTTTTAGTTCCCGTTTATCCATAATTTTCCTGTTTATTTTGTTACCGAACAGTCGTTAACTTTTTCAAGATAATAAATTCACTAAAGAGAGTCAACATCCTTATTTTATTTAGACTGATTATTTAACACTGGAAATTATAAAAAAATCAGGCTATTCTAACTATCTAAAACATTTTGCTGCAAAATATGTTACTTTGCAGATTTTTAATGACATATATACAAACATAAAAAGAAGGAAACTATGACAAAAGAAGAAATAATCAACATGAAACCATCTGCAGTATGGAATCAGTTTTATGAAATATCACAAATACCAAGGTGTTCAACAAAAGAGGAAAAAATTCTTGCCTATCTTAAAGAATTTTGTACAAAAAATAATCTTACATATAAACAGGACAAGATACAAAATATATGTATAAAAAAATCGGCGACACCTGGTATGGAAAATTTACCCGGAGTCGTTCTCCAGGGACATGTGGATATGGTCTGTGAAAAAAATGCCGGAACAGAGCATGATTTCTCTGTAGATCCAATTAAAATGATAATGAAGGACGGATGGATTACTGCAGACGGAACAACTCTGGGAGCAGATAACGGAATAGCTGTAGCCATGGCCCTGGCAGTTATGGAATCCAAAACCATTGAACACGGCCCTCTGGAAGCACTGTTTACAATAGATGAAGAATCTGCTTTGACAGGAGCTCTGGATCTGGATCCCTCAATTGTAGACGGCACTATACTTTTTAATATTGATTCTGAGGAAGAGGGAATATTTTACATTGGATGTGCCGGAGGGGTTGGAACTATAGGGAATATGACCGTTATGGAAGAAACTGCACCAGCAGGACATAAATCCTATGAGCTCCAGGTTACCGGTTTTAAAGGTGGTCATTCCGGAGCGGAAATCCATGAAGAAAGGGGAAATGCAATTTCCATAGGAGCAAGAATACTAAGAGATATAAATTCTAAAACGCCGGTACAAATCCATAATATCAATGGCGGCGGAAAACATAATGCCATTCCCAGAGAGGTATTTATCTCTTTTACAGCTGGTAATCCGGAAGCAATCGTCACTACAATTACCGAATACAGTAAAATACTTAAAAATGAAATGGGCGATCTCGAAACCAAAATGAGTATAAAGGTAGCTGAAGAAAATACTCTCCCGAAAAATGTCTTCACAAAAAAATTTTCAGATAAACTTCTTGGAATACTCTTTTCAATGCCCCATGGCGTAATAAAAATGAGCAGAAAGGTACCGGGGCTGGTGGAAACATCAACAAACCTCGCTTCTGTAGTTCTTACAGATGGAAATATTAAAATTGAAACCAGCCAGCGATCTTCCGTAATGTCAGAGAATGATGAAATTGCAGATAAGGTTCGAACCATTATGGAAGCAGGGGGTGCAGATGCCCATTTTGAGAGCAGATACCCCTCCTGGGAACCGAATCCGGACAGCAATATACTAAAACTGTTTAAAGATATTTATAAAAGAAAAGAAGGCAAAGATGCTGAAGTTAAAGCAATCCATGCCGGCCTCGAATGCGGAGTGATAGGCGACAAGCTGGAAAATATGGAGATGATCTCTTTCGGCCCCGACATGGAGGATGTTCATACTCCGGATGAACGGCTGAAAGTTTCATCTGTTGCTGCGGTCTGGGAGTTTCTACTAAAGGTTCTTAAAGAGGTGTAGACAATTCGATGGCTGGATATTATTCAGGGCGTTTCCCGTTGTAGGGGCAACCGGCCGGTTGCCCCTACGACGGGACCTGGCTTTTCGGGGGTTCCGTCCGGGTTCCCCGGACCGCTGCGCGCCCCTGCAATCCAATAACGCATTTGAGAAGCAAATGTGTTTATTGCTATCACAGTATTAATTGAAGATAAAGGTCAGCCTATGACGTTACAGGAATTCCGGTTTCAGAATAGCTGTCCAAACCATCAAGAACTCCTGTTACAAGCTTTATAAATGACTTTTTCATCATCATCCTCTCCATTACCCACCCGAGAGGTCCCATTTTTGCCTTAAAATTCATGGACATAAAAACTTCATTTGCTCCATTGGCTGCTTCTCTTATTCCAAGATGAGCCTGTGCATACTTAATGGGCATCTTTCCAAAATCAATTATATCTACTTTATATCCTTCATTTTCTGTATAATCCACAATCCTCTCTTTGATGGTATTCCCGTCAGTAAATGTGCAGCTGCGTTCAGCGCCCATACCAAATTCTTTTCCATTTAAAGATTTTGAGACAGTGACCGTCGGATGGTAATTCTGTACTCCTGCAAAATTCTTTAGATTTTTCCATACAGCTTCTTTTGAAGAAGCCAAAGTTTTTGTTACTGTAATTTCCATGTTATCTCCTATGTGAATTATTTTTTTCAGAACGTACGTTCTGAAAAGTATAAAATTTTTATCTATGATTTGTGCTATATGATTTAAGAAGTCGATCAACACCCCGTAGTAAAAATACCAAAATTTCTTCTGCATTGGTTTTTGGTGACATTATATTTATACTGATCAGTTGTGCCAGAAGGATTCCATCAAGCCCATCCTGAATTGCCCCTTTTTGAATATCTCCCTGTTTTACACCCCGTATAATTACATTTCTAAAAATATGCTGCATTCTGGACAATATTGCACTGGTTTGTTCATTAATTTCAGGGTAATGCCTGGCTTCGTAGACGACGGAATTGATCAACAGGCATCCTGGTCGATCTTCTGTACTCATAATATCATTTATTAAATCGTGAAAGAACTGTTTAATCTCTGAGAGTCCTGCATTATTTGCCAGCAGGGGTTTCATACGTATTATGATCACATGTTCCATGTAATAATCCAGAACAGAGGAAAATAATTTTATTTTTGGACCAAATTGCTGATAAAGACCGTATCTGCTTGTACCTGTATTTTCAATGATTTCATCGTAGGAGGTATTATCGTAACCCTGTTTCCAAAACAGATTCATTGATGATTCAAGAATCTCCTCTTGCAATACATTTCTCGGCCTGCCCATGATCTCTCTATTTTCCTTTTCAGAATACTTATTCTGATATTACTCATAAACATAAATGAAGTCAAGGAAAAATTATATTCCTTGTGAATCAAATTCCAGGAGAAAATGCCAACGAATAGAGAATACTGTTGTATACTACCTATAATTGCTAAAATCCAAAAAAAATATTGTCGTAATTGTTTGTGGTGGTGTTGGTGTAACAATAAGTCAGCTGAAAAAATGGAAGCATAAATTAGATGAGACTCAATAGCTGCGTAAGATTTTATTATCACAGGGAATCTAAAGTGTTTTATGAATTTAAATAATCAAAATATCATAAATAATTAGATAAAAGGAGAATATATGTTTAAAAACTTAGGTGACAAAATTACAGAAAAAATTGTAGAAATTGGAGACTCTATAAAAGATGCTATTAATGCACAGAATACCTCCCTGGATCTGAGTAAATTTAACAATCCTGTTGCTGAAAAAACTGATTGGACTCCTCTCAAACCGGGTGGTACCAATTTTCGAACTCATAAATTCTCTAACAAATCGGGAACAGCTCAATTCAAGGCAACCGGAGGGAGCCTGGTATTTTCCGGTTTTTTTATGGTCCTTGGACTTATCTTTTCAGTCATATTGATGACACAGCCTATTAATGGCAGTGAAACTTTTGTCTCTTTACCGTTTT
>CBDVAD010000003.1:0-24246 GCA_965371875.1 uncultured bacterium | reverse complement strand
CTCTTTCTGATCTAAAATTACATCAGATTCCAACTGTTTATTAATTATTAACAGAGAATCATTTAAAACAGATGAATCAGATATATCTAAATAGGTAATATTTTCTGCAGAGGAAAGACCTTTAAGAAGTGCAATGTTCAGCCTGCTGACAACTTTTTCTCCATCCCTGTTGAGTATAGGCGCACCTCCTTTACTATAGAGTTCTGTACCTGCTTCTGTTCCAGTACCAAAAATAATTATATTGACATCCTGATTTTTCGCATATTCAGCTGACATTGAAGTACTGCCGGACAGGCTCTCCCCATCTGTAAAAAGAAGTATTATTTTGTTCCTTTCCTCACCAGCTGTAAACGAATTTAGAGCTGTAAAAATTCCATCTTCCAAATTTGATCCTTCCGAAGAAAACATATCCGGATCCAGAAAAGGAAGAACACTGGTGACAGCTGAGGAATCCTCTGTGATTGGAAGTATTTTTATTCCTGCACCTTTAAAAACAACCAAACCGAATCTCTCTCCTGGTAAATTCTCTATAAAAGCACTTATCAGATCAACTGAACGCTTTAATCTTGAAGGGTAAATATCCGTACCAAGCATACTTCCTGATATATCTACTGTAAATACAATATCAATACCGGAAGAAGATTCAACCGTTATTTTTCCTCTTCCTGTAAATTCTGCAAGTGATAATATAGAAAAAATAATAAATAAAATAAAAACCAAAGAGGAAAAAAACCACTTAACCAGGAAAACGTCCATCAATAAACGTGATCTCCATTTTCCACCAATAGCATTCAGATCCTTTCGTCCCCTCCAGTAGCGTTTTATCATCACAAAAAAAACAGGAATAAGAATTAAAAACAACAGAAAAGAATCAGGTCTTGCTGTCACTACAGCACCTCCCTGAAAAACCATTTTTTAAGGAAAAAGTCAAACAGGATAAGGATAAACCCAATCAAAATAAGTTCCCTATGAATCGGTTTGGTTTTGATATTCAGCCTGGTCCTCTTTTCTATCCTTTCAAGAGAGTCGATGGAAGATATAATTGTATCCAGAGCACCTGGAGAAAGAGCCTGAAAAAATCTTCCATTGGTGATTTCTGATAATTCTTTCAGGATCTCTTCATCATAACTGCTTTTGAACATACCTCTATAAATTTTACCCGTTTCCGGATCTGTAAATTCCAGAGGGACTTCACCTGTACCGCCAAGTCCTACCGCGTAAATTTTTATACCCATAGCTGCTGCAATATGTGCTGCTGATTCAGGAACAATTTCGCCGGCATTATTATCACCATCAGTCAGTAAAATAATAATTTTTTCTTTGGCTGTGCTTTCATCAAGATGAAGGCATGCAACTGCAATACCCATTCCCATAGCAGTTCCATTACCGAGCTCCATTAATTGAAGACCATTCAAACGCTCAAGAAAATGTTCATAGTCAAGTCCGGGGGGAACTCTAAGAACTGCATGTTCACCAAAGCTTACCAACCCAATGGGATCATGATCTCTGCCCTCAACAAATAATTTTATTACATCTTTTGCAGCTTCAAATCTATTAAAAGGAAGAAAATCTTTACCGGCCATACTGGGAGACTCATCGAGAACAAACATTATATCTATTCCCCTTGTCATATATATTTTCTCTCTGGAAACAATGGAAGGACCGGCATTAGCAACCATAAGGAAAAGAAGTCCAAACCAGAATGAAAAGGACCCAGTAAATAAAATGAATTTAGTAATATAAATTCCAGGTTTAAAAACCTCTTTCTGCCAGATGGTAAAGGAAAAAGATAAGCGTCCCCCTCTGTCTTTCCAAAAATGCCTTAAAAAAATAAAAGGTGGAATTAAAGCAATTAGTAATAAAACACCCGGGTAATCAAAAGTAATCAAAGCTTACCTCTTTTAGCAGTACTGTTTTTTATTTCTGTTTCAATAAAAGAGGATACATTTCTTATCAGAATAATATCACTGATTTTCCTGGTGTCATCTGTGGTTAGTCTGCCAAATTTAATACTATCTGCCAGTTTCATCATCTCTGATATATTCCCGGCAAACTCAGAATTGACTACTTTATTCAACGCAAGGCTCATATCCTGTGTTGTCAATGTTGTAAAATCAATTTCTGACCGTTTGGAGAGATACTCCCTAACCTCTCTGGATAATCTAATATAGAATCTTCGACAACTTATTCTGCCTTTCTGATCCTCCAGTTCACGGAGGTTCTTGTTTAATCTCTTTATGGGTCTACGGTTACGACCGATTCTGACAAACTCTGTGATTTTCTTACGTAACGGACCCAACAGCATCAATAGAAGTAATGGTCCTAAAAATAGTGTACCTAAAATTATAACCAGCATCAACTTTGTCCCAGGCAATAAAAGTTGATCTGCAATGCCGACAAAATTATTATCTGTAGACTCAATAAGGGAGGAAGTATGAAGTTTTACTGAGTTGAGTACAACACCACCTAAATTAAGGGAAGGAAGACTTCTTGTCCCAGGTATAAAGGAAGTTAAAACAATCCTTAGTTCTGAATTTTTATCTATTTTTATTATTTCGACAGAATGAAAATTCATCCAGGATGATTCCGGAATATTGTCAGGAAGCTGAAGTGTATAACCTTCTTCAATAGTAAGCTTTATTCTTAATTCTACCTTATCTCCAACATAATATTTCTTTGGTAGAAAAATAGTATCTATAGAGCTTATACCGGTATCAGCAACTATACTTACACCAGGGAGGAATATTAAGACTATTATAAGCAAAACCAGTATTCTCACCTGGTTCTCCTGGAGGAAAAAAACTTCAGTAACTCTTTCACTGGATCATCTTCTGTGCTTACAGAAAGAGTATGCAGACCACGTCTGCGACACTCCCTCTTCCAGAAAATATCATTGGTCTCCCAGAATTCTCTGTATTCTCTTCGAAATTTTCTGAATCTGCCGGAACCATAGATTGTTGCACCGGTTTCGGGGTCAGTAAGCTCGATGAGTCCTGAAACAGGAAAGTTAAAGTCTGATGGATCTGTAATTTTCAGAGCAATAACATCGTGCTTTTTACCCAGTAACGCCAGCTCTCTCCACACAGGAGGAACTCTGAAATCAGAAATAACTACACAGATACCCCTTCTATGGAGTGATTCATAAACAGTTCTGATGGCATACCCCAAATCTGAGCCTTTACCTTTCGGATTAATATCCATCATATCTTCAACTAATCTAAAAACCTGTTTTTTCCCTTTCCTTGGGGGAACCCACTTTTCAATTCTATCTGTAAAAAAAACAGCGCCTACCCTGTCATTATTATGAACAGCAGAAAAAGCCAGGAGGGAAGAGAGAATTGCTGCTGCATCCTTTTTCCTCACCGTCCCGGTCCCTGTCCGAAGAGAGGCAGAAACATCAACAATAAGAAAAAGAACAAGTTCCCGTTCTTCACGAAATGTTTTAGTATATGGAGTACCAAGCCTGGAACTTACATTCCAGTCGATGAATCTTGAATCATCACTATCAGAATATTCTCTTACCTCATCAAATTCCAGGCCGGGACCCTTAAACACAGAACGGTAGTTTCCCGCAAGAAATCCATCAACTAACTTGGACGATACAAGAGGTAAATTTTTAATCCGGGAAAACAGTTCAAGATTATTCATCGTCTAGGGAACCGGTACTACCTTTAAAATCTGACTGATAATATCATCGGGCGTCAATTCATCAGATTCAGCCTCATAAGAAAGAACAATTCTATGACGAAGAACGTTATACACCACAGACTTTACATCATCAGGGATAACAAAGGTTCTACCCTCAAAAAGTGCTTTTATCTTTGAACATCTATAAAGATAGATAGTTGCCCTTGTAGAAGCACCGTAATCTATAAATCTTGTATATGATCTGGCAGCATCCTCTTTTTGTCTCGATGCTGTGATAATTGCCACTATATACTCTTCTATCCTTTCATCAACAAGTATTTCAGAAGCTGCTTTTTGAAGTTTTTTTACTAATTCCGGAGTTAATATTTTGGAAACCTTCTGTTTTCTTTCAACTCCCATCATCCTCAGAATTTCCAGTTCCTCTTCAGGAGAAGGGTAGTCAACCAACAATTTCATAAGAAACCTGTCAAGCTGGGCCTCTGGAAGAGGGTATGTCCCCTCCTGTTCAATAGGGTTTTGGGTTGCCAGTACAAAAAAGGGAGACGGCAGTTTATGAGTTTTGTCACCTATAGTTATCTGTTTTTCCTCCATAGCCTCAAGAAGAGCAGACTGAACCTTGGCAGGTGCCCGATTAATTTCATCAGCAAGTATTACATTGGAAAATACAGGTCCCTTTCTAACAACAAACTCTCCGGTTTGCTGCCTGAAAACAAGTGTACCAATTAAATCCGCAGGGAGAAGATCAGGAGTAAACTGGACACGTTTAAAATCAGTATCAATAACCTCCGCCAGGGTCTTTATAGCCAGAGTCTTGGCTAGTCCGGGAACCCCCTCCAGAAGGACATGACCCCCCGCTATTAAAGCCATAAGCATTCCATCAACCATGCTTTTCTGACCAATTATTCTTTTTCCCATCTCTTCCTGACATAATTTTACACTTTCCGAAGCCTCACGGACCCGTTCTTCGAGACTATTAATCATTATATTTTCCTCATTATCACTTATATTGCAGGAGTATGGTGTCTCCCCTTCTTCAATTTATCTGCCTATATAGTTATCATTAAACCTGAATTAAAGTATATTAGCACAAAACAGAAAAGGGTACACTATGTTCAAAACAAATTATCACTCACATTCGGAGTTTTGCGATGGCACAGGTAAACTGGAAGACTATGTAATATCTGCAATCAAGAAGGGTTTTGATGTTTTGGGATTTTCAGGCCATGCACCGCTCCCTTTTGAAAGCGACTGGACTATACCAAAGGCAAGGCTGGAAACTTATATAGAAGAATTGAAACGCTTAAAGGGTATATACAAAGAAAAAATTGAGATCAAAATTGGACTTGAAGTTGATTATATTAAAAATATTATGGGTCCGTCTGATTCATTTTATAAAGAAATTGGTCTTGATTTTATTATTGGATCTATACATCTGCTTCCTGATGGAGAGACAGAAGGATATCTAAGTGTAGATTATAAAAAAAGTGAGATTGAACAGTTGATTAATAAAACTTTTGGGGGAGATGCCAGGCTTCTTGTAAAGGAATACTACGGTAAAATAAGAGATATGTCTGAACATAGAGGCTTTGATATTATTGGTCATCTTGATGTAATCAAAAAAACCAATATTAACTCTATCTATTTTGATGAAACAGAGAATTGGTATAAAAAAGAAATAGAGATAACTCTTGAATGTATTGCAGCCAACAGGCAGATTATTGAAATAAATACCGGTAATATTTTAAATGACCCATCCAGAATTTATCCATCCTCCTGGATACTCAAAAGGGCACAATACTATAATATTCCAATAATGCTTAACTCTGACGCCCACAGACCTGACCGTCTTGATAACTACTTTAAAGAAGCAAAAACCATGATTATAGATGCAGGATACAATGAAATTAAAATTTTTACAGGTGACAAATGGATAAATGATAAAATAATCTAAAGTTCCACTTAGAATACACCGATATAAAGGCTGGATAGTTCTGGAGGTATGTAATGGGAAATACAGATTCTGATATGACTGCACTACAGGAAGAAAATACACAGTTAAAAGAAAAAGCAGCTAACCTCAAACAAACCGTTAAAACCCTAAGACGTAATTTCCAGGGAATAGTTCAATTACTCACAGAAACCATCTCTCTGGACAACAGATTCCTTGGTGGTCATTTAAAACGTACTGCAGAGATGACAAAAGCCTTCTGTGAATTCCTGAAACTGCCAAAAGATATTGTTTATGTAAATTACTATGCTGCCCTTCTCCACGATATAGGCCTTGTAGGATCAAACTCAGATATAATTGAAAAAACTATTGATAATCTGAACGACAGTGATAGAAAAATTTTTCAAGAGCACCCCATCTCCGGTTTCGAAATAATCAACTCCATATACAGCCTTAAAAGAACTGCAGCTATTATTAGATCACATCACGAAAATTATGATGGAACAGGTTTCCCGGACAAACTTGCCGGAGGCGAGATTCCAAAAGAATCAAGAGTAATTCATATAATTAATGATTATGATATAAACAGATTTAAATATGCCCTCACACCTAATGAGGCATGTTCGAAAATGGCATTGAAAAGCGGTACTTTATACGATCCGGGACTTTATAATAAATTTGAATCCTTTATTACACATTTTGAAAAAACTAACAAAGGATCTTCCCATAGTGTTGAACCGGAAAGTCTGAAACCCGGTATGTATCTAGACCAGGACGTAACACTTTCCAATGGTTTACTCCTTATTCCCAGCGGTGTCATTCTGGATATCGTAATGATAAGCAAGATCCAGTCCTTTTCCTCCACGCTACTGGGCCAGGGTTTAATAAGGGTTATTTACTAGAAGAAGGGAGACAGGGAACCGGAGACCGAAGGAAGAAAGATCAGAAAATTTTAAAAGATCTAATATCTTCCAGCCTCCTTCCTCCATTTCTCCCGTCTCCGTCAGTCTATACCGCCCATTCAAGTCCAAGTTCTGAGAGTTTTCCGTCAAGGGGAACACCATGTTCATCCCATCCAAGAAATCCATAATACTGAGCTTTCATACGCTCAAAATCCTCTTTATTTACTGATCGTCCCTTTGATGGACCATCATAAAGAGGCTGAAACATCTTTTCCGGTAGTTTATCATCTTTATCCGTAAAACCTCTTCGAAGATTTAAGAGACGCATCATTGTAATCTTTCGTTCTCCTGCCATCATCAGTTCCCAAAAAGTCATATCCATACCTGTAGAATATTTGACAAGGTCTTCAAGCTCAGGATATGTATACAGACTTCCAGCACCCCAGCAAAACATACACAAATTAAGAGAATCCAAAACAGAATAATAATATTGTGAATATACAGCCATACGTACTTTGTTAATTCCTGTAGAATTAACATCATCTGTTTCCATAATTCCAAGACCCCTGGATGCTTCTGAATCATCTGTTATCAACCAATCATGTTCACTGGACATATGGTCTGCACCAATAGGAACAACTGCATACATTAAAGCAAGAGATGGTTTAACCTGAGGCATATGAACAGCAAATCCATGTCCTTTAACATGGACAGCATATTCCCTTGTTTCTTCACCAAAATGTTTTATTGCTGCTTCAAATCCATCAGCTATTATATTCCCAATGCCTTCTCTTTTACCAACCTGTTCAATAAGCCAGATTATTCCATCGGGATTACCAAATCCAAAACCCTTAAACCCTATCTGCTCATCAGTAATTAAACCTTTCTCTACAGATTCGGCCAGATAAGATACAATTCCTCCCAGAGTAATAGTATCTATACCGTAGGTATTACAAAGCTCATTTGCTTTTGCTACAGCAACAGGATCAAAGATATCCAGATTTGAACCAAGAACTCCAATGGTCTCAAACTCAGGACCACCAAGCTTATCGGTAACTTTATATGGAGCCTCTGCCTTTACTGTCTTTCTACAGCCTACAGCGCAACCATAACAGGTGGTTCCTTTTGCAAGAAAAGACTCATCATAATTACTTCTGTCCAGCTTGGCATAATCTTTATGATACCCTGTAGAATAATTATGAGTACAAAGATTACCTGCTTCTGCATTTCCAATAACAATTCCTTCGGTACCATATTTTTTTATAGTTGAGACAAAGCCTGAACCCGGAATTCTTGAAATTGCAGTTTTAGCCAGATCCTTTAAACCTTCCGGATCTTCATACTTAATACTTCCAGTACCTTTTACTACAACCGCCCTGATATTTTTACTTCCAAAAACTGCACCCATTCCTGTTCGGCCATAGGCATCATGAAGATCACTGGATACAGAGGCATACTTTACCAGCTTTTCACCGGCAGGTCCGCACTGCATCACAGAAACACCTTTTTTTCCATATTTTTCTTCAAAGATATTCCTGGCTTCCAGAATTGACTTACCTGTTACATTCTCTGCACTTAGAATTGAAACATTATTATCTTCAATATAGATATAAGATATTTCCCTGGCCTTTCCAGTAATAATAACAGCATCCCAGCCTGCGCGTTTCAGAAAAGGTCCAAAACTACCACCTGCCTGTGAGTCACCAACAGCCCCTGTTTCAGGGGAAAGAGCTGTCAGACCGCATCTGCTTACACCACTCACAGCTGGTCCTGTAGTAATACCAGGAGCAATAGTAATAACATTTTCCGGAGAAAGAGGATCTGTATCCGCATTAGTCTCCTTTAATAAAAAATAAGTTCCAAACCCGCCGCCACCAAGATACTTTCTATAGAAATCCTGGTCGAAAGATTCTACCTTAGTAGAACCATCAGTAAGATTGATGCGTAAAAATTTACCTGTATAACCCTTAGACATTTACTATCCTCCTTTGGTTGCATAGCCGAGCAGGGACGAAGTCCCGACCAGGCAGGTTGCATAGCCGAGCAACAGACGAAGTCTGTGACCAGGCCATTAGAAAGCTTCTTTAAGAAGTGACATCAGATCATCCTGAGTACAGCTTCTGGAATTGGTAAGATGACAAGGGTCCAGAAATGATTTCCCGGCGATCTCTTCCAACTGATCTTCCTTTACCCCAACATCCTTCAAAGATGCAGGTATACCTATTCGTCTGCTAAGAGCTCTAATTTCTTCTATTGCTTTTTCAGTAGCTTCAAGCTCATCCATTCCAAAAATATTTACACCAAACTCTCTTGCAACAATTGCATACTCTTTCTTTGAAACTTCCTTGTTATAGTTCATTACAACTGGAAGAACTATAGCATTGGCAAGCCCATGCTGGAGATTACACACTGCAGAAAGAGCATGAGAAAGAGAATGTGATGTACCCAGATCTTTCTGAAAAGCTACTGCTCCCATCATAGCAGCAAGCATCATGTATCCTCTTGCTTCTATATCCGTAGGATCTTTAACAGCTTTTTCCAGATATTTAGCTACAAACTCAATGCCCTTTACAGCAATTCCATCACACATAGGATGAAAAACAGGTGCTGTAAGAGATTCGATACTATGGGTCAGAGCATCCATACCGGTTGCTGCTGTCAGGTGTGCCGGAAGACTAACGGTTAACTCAGGATCAAGAACTGCTCTTGCCGGAACCATAAGAGGATGGCATAGAAAAATCTTTCTACCCTGGGATGTGGAACTTATTACAGAACACTTTCCTACTTCGCTTCCTGTACCGGCTGTGGTAGGAATAAGAATTATTTTTGGAAGAGGTCCTTTAATTTCCTTTTTTGTACTGGACTGGGCATCATAATCTGCTATGTCTCCGCCTTCTCCAACTAGAACTGCAAGAGCTTTAGCGGCATCCATAGGGCTTCCACCGCCAACACCAATTATAAAATCACAACCTGCTGATTTATAAACTGCTACCCCGTTTTCAACATCTACATCATGAGGATTCGGCTGAACACCTGAAAATACTTTGTATTCGATACCTTTACCTTCCAGAACTTTAAGAATACTCTTAAATGAATCTGTCTTTTCCATCATTGGATCTGTCACTATCAGAGGTTTTTTTACCTCTAAAATTTCAAACTCCCCTGGAAGCTCTCCAATTGATCCAGGTCCATAGATTATGGATACCGGAAATGAAAACCTTGTGATCTCTTTTACCATCTATTTTTCTCCTTTGGTTGCATAGCCGAGCAGGGACGAAGTCCCGACCAGGCATTTTAGTAACAACCCCAAATTACAAGATAATTCAAAACAATACAAAACAGTTCAAACTGTATATTTTCAGTACCTAGAATATCATCATCTACCACAAATTGGCAACGTAAATTTTTCTAAATTTTCAAGTATAAAAAAATAAATCATCTTCAAAACAGCACCCAACATATTAACCCTGAAGTAACATATAATTAGAATTATATACCCAAAAAGAAATACTTGACAACTAAAATATATCATCTATTATATGTTTATACGAACTATTTAATTACTCATTAATACACGTTTTGATAATTTTTTTTTGCAGGAGAATTAAGTGAGCAACAATCCGGATTTACTTAAAGTTGAATTTACAGATAAAATAGTTGAAATGCTCATCCCTGAATGGAAAGGTCAACGTATTGATATCTCTGTTCTAAGTGGCGGGATTACAAACCTGATGTACAGAGCTACATCTGAAACAGGAGATGCTGCTATTCGTATTTATGGTGATAAAACCGAAATGTTTATTAACAGAGACAGGGAAGCCAGTGCGCTAAGGCAAATGGCTGATGCGAAAATAACTCCTGATCTTCTAAAGTACCTTCCGGAAAAAAAAGCAACAATTGTAGAATTTATCACTGGAGGGTATACCCTGAAAAATGAAGATTTTCTTAAGGATGATTTAAGAGAATTGATTGTTGAACCAATCAGAAGAATTCATGCAAGCGAAGGGACACTGGATTATATTTTTAATCCTTATGAGCAATGTGTAAAGTTATACAAGATCTTAAGTAATCTCAATGTAGATTTTCCTGAGTTTGATATATTGGGAATACTGAATGATTTAAAGGTACTTATAGAAAAGATAAATATACCTGAAAGTAAATATGTAATTACACATAACGATCTTCTTGCAGATAATTTTATCCTGGTCACAGATGAATACAAAGATAAATTCGAAAAACCAATGTATATAATTGATTGGGAATATGCCGGAATGGGACCAAAGTATTACGATGTTGCAGATCTATTCCAGGAAATACTTGTACCAAGAGAAATTGAATTAAAGATTACCGACCACTACTGTGAAGGGAAGAATTTTGATGAGACCCTATATTACTTTGATATGTTTAAACCCTTTCCGGATATCTTCTGGTTCCTATGGAGTCTTATACAAAAAACTGTCTCCAAAATTGATTTCGATTTTTATGAATATGGTAGAGTTAAATATGTAAATGCCGGAAAAAATATCAGATTTCTGTCATCTGAATACGAGGTTAAATTCTAACCGTAGGGGCGACCGTCCGGTCGCCCCTACGGTGATTGATATGCATTTCTTTCATTATTAATTAATTAGCATATACCAGATCAGGAAGCCAGGTAGCAATACCTGGAAATACCATTACAATTCCTAACCCCAGTATCATCAGAGCAACAAAGGGCCAGACAGAACGATATATGTCTGAAAGTGAAATCTCCTTTGGAGCCATAGCCTTCATGAGGAATAAATTGTATCCAAAAGGAGGCGTAAGATACGCAATCTGACAGGTAATTGTATAGAGGATACCATACCAGATAGGACTGAATCCCAACTGTATAATCAGAGGTACATACAGTGGTGCAACAATAATAAGCATTGCTGTATCATCCAGAAACATACCCATCAGAATATAGGAAAGCTGCATCATCATGAGGATTCCCCATTTGGTAAATCCATAATCCAGAAACAGGCTCTTTATTGCATGAACAGCACCAAGACCATCAAAAACTGCACCAAATGCAAGTGCCGCAAGAATAACCCACATAAACATACAACTTACACTTAATGTCTCTAAAAGAACCTCTTTCATCCCGGTCCAGGACAATCTCTTCTTAGCAAAAGCAACCAGAGTAACAGCAAGAGCTCCAACAGCGGAACTCTCAACCAGAGATGTAACGCCCAGAAAGAAAAGTCCCGACATCATAAAGATAATAAATATTGGTGGAAGCCCGCCTTTTAGAAGTTCAAGTTTCTCCTTTAAAGGGATATCCCTCTCTTCTTTTGGTAGAGCAGGTCCAATAGATGGTTGTAGAATACTTCTTATTATAATGTATACTATAAATAACACGGTAAGAAGAAGTCCGGGAAAAACACCAGCCAGCCATAATCTTCCAACCGGCTGTCTTGCAATCATACCATAAAGCACAAGTACGACGCTGGGAGGTATCATTATCCCAAGAGAACTTCCTGCCTGTATAACTCCGGTTACAAGAATCTTGTCATATTTACGTTTCATCATCTCCGGTAGGGCAATAGTAGTTCCAATAGCCATACCAGCCACACTCAAACCATTCATGGCTGCTATTACAGCCATAAGGATAATAGTCCCGATTGCCAGTCCTCCCCGGACCGGTCCCATCCAGACATGCATCATCTGGTAGAGATCATCTGCTATACCTGCTTTGGAAAACATATATCCCATAAAAATAAATATAGGAAGTGTTAAAAGCGGATACCAGTTCAATAACGAAAACACTGCATGAAAAGCAAGTGCAGATCCACCCCTACCCCATAAAAGAAGTGAAAAAAGAACTGCCACACCACCAATAACAGCATAGATATGCCGTCCGGTAAGAAGCATAGTGACCATGGAGAAAAACATCAGAATAGCCATCAATTCATAACTCATTTTATTTCTCTCCCTGCCATTACAGCAATACTCTTTATTAATTCAGATATCATCTGCAGGAACATCAAAGAAATTCCAATAAGTACAATAATTTTAATAGGTATCATAGATGGAGCCCAGGAAGAATAACTAACCTGTTTATACTTAAGTGCATAAAGAAGAGCTTTATAACCCCCATACCAAAGAACGCCCATGTATAAAATAGAAATTGCAAATGTAATAACATCAGAGAGAGCCTGATTCTTCGGAGACCATCTATGAAAAAAGAGATCCATTCTTACATGCCCGCCAATAAGAAGAACATATGCACCTCCAAGGGTATAATACGCTGCCATAACAAATTGCGCAGATTCTACTGCCCATAGTTGCGAACTATTGAAAGCAAGCCTTGCCACAGCCTCAAAAAGCAGTATAGCCATCATTAGAAATACCAGATACATGGCACCCTTACCAATAAAAGTGCTTAGCGCATCTATTGAATGTACAAACCTGGATACAATCCTGTACATTATGTTAGGTTTCTCTTTATCAGCCATGTAATACCTCCTTTAATTAGTTTATAACAACAAGGGTTACCATCTCCGGGAAATCCCGGAAAAGTAACCCTGCAGTCAAATAAATTTAGCTTTTATAGCCTTTAAAATACTAGTATCTATATGGAGCGCCTGCTTTTTCCATTGTGGCGATATATTCCTTAAAGATATCTACAACTTTTTGAGTTCTTGGGCTTTTGTCTGCAATTTCATCCCAATATTTGTAAGCTGCTTCTTCAACAACTTTCCATTCTTCATCCGGAATAGTAGTAAGCTCAAGCTTGTCACCATGTACACGATAATTAGCTTCTCCCCACCAGTACCAGTGAAGTCTGTAGTAGTGAGATTTGTCAATTGCAAGTCTTAACATCTGCTGAAGATGTGCAGGAATAGATTCCCATGCATCGGTATTAACAAACCATCCACCAGACCATGCGCCGGAAAGAGGATTAGTAAGATAGTAACTGGTAACATCTGCCCAGCCTACTGTATAGTCTTCTGTTATACCTGACCATGCTACACCATCAAGTACATTGGTCTGAAGAGCCATTTCAACATCTTCGTAAGGAAGAGCCATTGGTACAACACCAAATTGTTTCATGAATTCACCACCAGTTGGGAACATATACATTCGCAAGCCCTTAAGATCTTCAATTGATCTGATTGGTTTAGTGGTAGCAAAGTTACATGGATCCCAGCTTCCCTGACTTAACCAGGTTACACCTTCAACTTCTGCGTATGCTTCTTCCCAAATCTCATTAAGACCATACCATTCCCAAAGTACATTTACATCAAGTCCGTAACGTGCTGCAAGAGGAAAATACGCAGCAAATACAGATACATCTACTGGAGATGCCATGGAATCGTCATCACTTACAGCCATATCAACAGTTCCTTCCTGAAGCGCTCTAAAAAGCTCTCCATGCGGCACCAGCTGATCAGCAGTATAAACATCAATAATCATTTCACCATTTGCTGCAATATTAAACTCATCCATGGCACTCTTAACAACATGATCATTAAGAGCAGGACCAGCATATGATTGCAGTCTCCATCTGATTGTTTTTTTTGGTGCTTCTGTTCCAGCTGCCGTATCTGCAGTTTTACCACTACAACTTGTAATCATAGGGACAACAAGTGCAAGTATAACCAACAAGCTGAAAATAGTGGTTAACATATTCCTCTTCTTCATCCTAAATCCTCCTAGAAAGTTTTCATTTTCTCTTTTTTTGGGTAACAACCCGTAAAAATACAGTAATAAGTCTAAAATAAAAAATTAGCTGCCCTATTCCTCCTTTTTAAGATCAATATCTTGTATTCTCAGGTAAACTATTCCAATATATATAGACCTATATATGTACTATTGATTTATTATTGAAGCATATTTGTCTTACGTCAAGAAAAAAAATCACTAATCATTTTTAAGATTAATAATTATTAATTCCAGCCAGTCGTAGTTCAATAATAAAAACAGAACTCCAACTAATATTTCTTCAAAAGAGTAATATTTGTATTTTATTGATATTTTATCTTAATAAATTGGAAACTGTGTTTTAATTTAAACCTGATAAATTGATATTATTAATTAATTTGAGAGATCAACTAACTGGGATAAAGTAATATCTTTAACTGATGATTCATGCCACATCTCTTTAAAAGCGGGATCGTTAACAAGAATTGCCAGAACCTGTTTGGAGGTCAGTATATTTAATTCTATTAAGAATTCTCCAATCCTGCGTTCATTTTCATCCTTATAAGGCATCTTTTTCATCTAAACTACTCCCGACATGAAGTATAGTTAACTGAAGAACTGAAAGATAGGAAAACTATAAAAATAATTAAGAATCTTTTTGTTATTAACTGAAGTTTTAATTTTGAATCTACTTGACTCCTTTACTCAGACCGGTTCCCGCAAAAACCTCCGATAAAATCGAAGGTTTCGCTACAAACCGGCTTACATTATAATGACAATTGTTTTTAGCTATTCCAATTTTTATTGAACCAGTCTTAGTAAAGATTCAACCCATATAAAATTGGAAGAGCTTTATTGACATATAGAAACTATTTACATAAGATGAGCACACAATGCTCCGGTAGCTCAGCAGGATAGAGCAGCTGCCTCCTAAGCAGCAGGTCGGACGTTCGAATCGTCTCCGGGGTATTAAGAAGAGATTTCATGATATATGAAATCTCTTTTTTATTTTTCTCTTGCCTGTTTTTCAAAGAAAAATTATATTCCAGTGGAGGCTTTCCGGTAATCCTATAACTCAGGAATGCAGTATTCTATATAGATTATAATACCAGTGGTACACAATATAAATCTAAAAATAAAGCCTTAATTCAGTAAGATTAACGATAAGGAATGACCTGAATTATGAAAACTTACCTTAGTATAGACAGAGGTGCTTCAAATACTGACTTTGCAGTAGTGGATTCTGACTACAGGATTCTATTAAAAAGATGTATCACGACCAGACAATGGAACAGTATAATAGAAACCTACAGGGAGATTCTAAACGAATTATCTCCTGATTATTTTGTTTTTACAGGAGCATCCAATAATATGCCTGATGAAATAGAAGAACTTTTTTTTAAGGCAAATGAGATAGAATCAATTGCATTTGGTGGAGCTCACGCTGCATCCAGAGAAAGATGTATAATTGTCAGCATGGGAACTGGTACCGCAGTAGTATTATTTGACTATGGGATAGTTTCACATGTTGGAGGTACCGGCATAGGAGGGGGTACAATGCAGGGACTGGGAAAACTGCTGATTGAAGAAACGGACCCTATCAAAATAAATCAACTTGCTGAAAAAGGAAAAGCATCAGAATTAAATCTTGTTCTTTCTGAAATTGGATATTCCGAGGTAGGCTTTTTGGATAATGATCTGACAGTAAGTAATTTTGGAAATTTAAAATCCAAAGAAAAAGCAGATAACGCAGCAGCAATCCAGTGCATGGTTGCGGAGGTAGTAGGCGTAGTTGCATCACTTACTGCACGGCAGTATCATCTGGAAGAAGATATTGTTATTACCGGAAATCTCTCAAACAGTGCTTATATCCGTGAGCAGCTTAATAAAGTCGGAATCCTTTATAATACTAAATTTATTTTTCCCGAAAACCCTGAATATTTAACCGCCATCGGGGCTGTAAGAAGTTTTAGACAAACTCAGTCTGCAAAGAAACAGGCTATTAAACAGTAAATCTGGTAAACTAAGAATTATAATGAAGTTTAGTCTCCAAACAGGGAATCAAAAGCCTTTTTTGCATCTTTTTCCTTATTTTCTCCAGCCGATCCTTTGTAATTTGAACCAGGTTCAAAGAAATCACAGAAGTTTGCCCTGTCTTTTTCTCTGACTGCTTCCCGTATACTTTCACTACAGTCCCAGTGACTGCCGGGAGAATAAAATTTACAGTTAAGACAGACTTTTGCATCTTTTCCGCAGGAATAACATTCTGTATTCCTGTACACTTTCACTTCAAACTCTTCACCGCAGTTATAACAATTACCCATAGAGGAATTATAATGTTGTCATGGATATATTGTCTATCGTTTTATTGTGCTGAAGCATAATAATAACTATCTGAAGTATCAGTATAAAAGCCGCTGCTGCAGCTGCGCAGGTAAAAGCAGTAATCATACCCCATCGCTGATATATTTCACCACCTCCAACAGCACCTGTAATTACACCGACTGTCAGTACTGCTTCATGGATTGCCATCCTTTTCTCGCGATAAATACTCCCGGAAACTCCATGAAAAATAGAGCTTGAATACCCGCCTGCGAAAATAATTCCAAACAAAGAAAGAGCGGCGGCAAATGAGATCCACGATTTTGTATAGGGGATAAAAAAGGCAAACACAACCATTAAAAGCTGCATTATCAGCATATATGCCTTATTGAAATGCCACCAGTTCATTTTACCTGCAAATAGAAAAATAAAAGTACTAAAAAAAGCCCGGAACAGAAGAAGCAGTCCAATAGAAGATTCTGTAAATAAAAGCTCTTCTCTTGCATACAGGGGAAAAACAAACATAAGAACGCCAAAAATAATATATCCCGTGAAATTACCCAGCCAGGCAATATAACGAAGAGAAGTACTACTGTCACTAACTGGTATATCTATCTTACTGTCTGCTCTTTGTGGAACAATAGAAGAAAACAGTATTGGAACAAGAAATAGAGCAACGGTCAGCAATCCATATAAACCAGCAGCAAAAACCAGGGGATAACTTAAATTGGATTCAAGAAGCAGACCACCCAGATAAGGACTTATAACCAGACCAGTCGACCAGGAAAGATTAAAAAAACCCATCATTCTATTTAACTCATGACCTTCAAAACCCTCAGATATCCATCCCATAAGAGGAGGCCAGAATAATGCGGTGATAAACCCAAACAGACCGTAGAGTATAAACATAAGTATAACAGTTGTACTGAACTGCATTGAGACAACCACAAATGCCATTCCCAGAGCTGCAAATGCAATAGAACGATGGGCACCGATCTTCCGGCTTAATTTATGGAGAGCAAAACACCCGATAAAATAGGAAAAGGCCCATATAGAAGAAAACCATCCAATCTCAGAAGCTGTTGAATTAAAAACATCCCGCATATAGAAAACCAGACTAAAGTTCAGAATTCCTATTCCCATATTTGCAACAAAAGCAGCAGACAGTAATACAAAAGCTCTTTTTATTTCTTGTCTCATATATTGATATTTACTTTATTTTGAATCATTATGCAATTGTGAATAATAAAAAGTTTCTCCAAATTGATAAACTAAATAGTCGTGCATATGATGCTGTTTTTAATGATCCATCGAAAGGCCTTATATTAAGTAGAGAAGCTTTTAATACTTCAACTACACTTGGATACGACTTTGGGATTGCGGAAAGCAAATTACAAGAGGGTTGGTGCCTTCTGGTGAAAGCCATCTATGAAGAATCTCATAAAGCTCTTGAATGCAGTATAAAGATATTTAAGTCTCTTAAAGACCAGGAAGGAGAAGCGAAGGCCCTTAATGCATTCGGAGTACTCTACAGTGGCATAAGCAACTATGAAACTGCCATGGATTATTTTACACAATCTCTTGAACTCAGTATAAAAACTGATAACAATGAACGTCTGGTAGCCAGCTGTGTAAACATTGGAGATCTTTATTCTCAATTGGAAAAATATGATGAAGCCCTGGATTTCTATGATAGAGCCAGCATAGTGCTTAAGAGAACGAATAATAAGGAACAGCTATCCGTTTGCCAGGTATCTATTGGTGATATCTATGCAAATCAGGGTAAATTCAGCGATGCCCTTAGTACTTATACAGCTGGACTAAAAAATGCAAAATCCAGTAAAAACAAGGTTACTGAGTGTAATTGTCTTACATCCTTAGGGAACACCTATCAGAAAACCGGTGATTATACTAAAGCTGAACATTGCCATCTTCAGAGTCTGGAAATTGCGGAATTATTGGGAGATAAGCTGAGTAAGGTAAAGTGCCTGACAAATCTGGGCAACCACTATCTGATAAAAGATGGTGCTGACAAATCCATAAAGTTTCATGAAGACGCACTAAAGTTGAGTAAATTAATCAACTCTAAATACTACGAATCGAAGAGCTATCTTGGTATATCCAATTGTTATGAATCCATGGATATGTTCCTGGAGGCTCTTGATAACCACAAAAAATATCACAATCTTAAAATTGAACTTCAGAATATAGAGATTGATACTAAGCTTAAAAATAGAAATGCCCGAAACAAGATTAAAGCTGCAAAAAAGGAAACAGAGGCACATCGGGAAAAAAATGAAGAACTCCAGGAAGCCTTCGACAGGGTATCTATCCTTAATAAAGTAGGACAGGATATAACATCTTCTCTGGATCTCGAAACTGTAATGAATACAATCTATAAAAATATCTCTACATTTATAAGTGCAGACTTATTTGGCATAGCACTTTACGATAAAAACTCTGAAGAAATCAATTTCAAATACTTTATTCTGGAAAAGAAAAGAATAACTGGAGATAGAAAATCAGTACATACAGAAGGCAGTCTGGCAGGCTGGGTTATTACTAATGGAGAATCTCTATTTATTAATGACATTCAAAATGAATATTTGAAGTATGTACCAAAGCTAATTGGCTCAAATTCTGATAAAACCAGGTCTGTAATATTTGTACCTCTAAAAACCGGTAATAATATTACCGGTGTAATAACAGTCCAAAGTTATACACTTAATGCCTATACTCCACAGGATCTGGATATCATTCAGGCTGTGGGAGCATACAGTGCCATAGCTCTTGAAAATTCAACGGTTCACGAGGAAATTAATAAGCTGAATAAAATTATTAATTCCGAAAAGAAGGCACTGGAGAAAGCTTACCTGAAAATTGACAGGCTTGCAAATCACGACATACTAACAGGATTGCCCAACCGGAGACTTTTTATAGAACTGCTGAAACAGGAACTTCGCCAGGCAGATCGGCAAAAGACGAAAACTGCGGTTCTGTTTATAGATCTTGATGACTTTAAACCTGTAAATGACAGTGTGGGGCATGATGCCGGTGACAAAGTGCTCCAAATGGTAGCACAAAGATTTATGTCTACCCTTAGAGAGTCTGATGCCATTGCACGGATTGGAGGAGATGAGTTTGCAGCAATTATATGCAATATAAAAAGCAAAACTGATATCAAAAAAATTGCAGAGAAATTAATTAATAAGTTTAAAAATCCTTTTAAAATCGAAAACAGTAAATTCCAGATAGGACTTAGTGTGGGCATAAGTATATATCCGGATGATGATAAAACAATAGATGGACTGGTAAAAAAAGCTGATACCGCTATGTATCAGATTAAATCGGAGAATAAAAACTCGTTTGTCTTTTTTAAAGAAGTAAACTAATTTTATTATATTTAATCTACCTGACTCAGATTAACACTGAATATCCGCCCTGTTAAAAGGAGTAAGTTATGAACATGGTAATAAACAATGGTGTACTCATCACGATGAATTCTTCGAAAGCGGTATATGAAAAAGGAATGGTTGTTATTAACAATGATACTATTTCCTATGCAGGTAAAGAAAACAATACCCTGATCCAACCCAACAGCAAAGTAATAGATGCCAAAGGCGGAATTATAATGCCTGGCCTGATCAATACCCATACCCATATCGGGATGTCTCTCTTCAGAACCCTGGCTGATGATACAGCAGACAGATTAAAAAAATATCTGTTCCCACTGGAAAAAAAATTCGTAACCCCGGAACTGGTCTATTGGGCATCCCTATACTCCCTGACAGAGATGATAGAGGGAGGAACAACAACATTCGCCGACATGTATTATTTTGAGGATGTGGTTGCAGATGCAGCAGTAAAAGCAGGAGTAAGAGGAATACTGGGTGAATCTGTTTTAAACTTTCCTGCCCCGGATGCAAAAGAACCCTATGGAGGGTTCGCCTGTACCGAAAAATTTCTTAATTCATATTCGAATCATCCTTTAATAACTCCGGCACTGGCACCTCATGCCCCATACTCCCTTGATTTCGAAAATCTAAAAAAAACAGCTGCCCTTGCTGACGAATGGAATATTCCTGTTCTCAGCCATCTGGCGGAAATGCCCTTTGAAACCAGACAGATTTCAGAAGAATACGGAATGAGTCCCGTTGAGTTATATTCAAAAACAGGACTGCTCAGCCCCCGAATGACAGCCGCCCACTGCATCTATGTTAATGATAAAGATATAAATCTCCTTAAGAACAGCGGTGCCGGTGTTGCGCACAATGTTGCTGCCAATTTAAAGGGGGGCAGGGGGGTTTCTCCCGCTCTAAAAATGTTTGATATGGGCATTCCTATAGGTATAGGTACAGATGGTCCCATGAGCGGAAATACTATGGACCTCATTAATCTTCTGGGCTACACAGCAAAAATACATAAACTGGACAATAAAGACCGTACATTGATGCCGCCCCAAAAGGTTTTGGAAATGGCTACTATCGGCGGAGCAAGGGCACTCCATATTGAAAACAAAACAGGGTCTCTGGAGACAGGGAAAAAGGCAGATATAATTATTGTTTCCACTGATTCCACATCCATGTTTCCCATCTATGATTACTACTCTGCATTGGTGTACTGTGCGAGCCCCAGAGATGTTAATACTGTTATTATAAATGGTGAATTAGTAATGGAAGACAGAGACATAAAAACTTTTAGCAAAAAGGAAACCAGGGCCGCAGCTGAAAAAATTGTTGTTAAAATAAAAAAGGGACTGAAGGATTTTTAAATCTTTTAGTTTGACAGATCCACTCAGCCATACTATCATGTATATACAAATATTAAAGGCTGGTCGTTCGCAAGCTCACTGCTCGCCTATGCAGCCTAAGGGGTATAATATGCAGAAAAAAATCGTTTTATTATTTATTGTTGTAATGATGTTCTCTCTGGTTCCTTTTATCTTCGCCACTCCAGAGAGAGAAGTTATGCCGGAATCTGATCCAATGCCTTTTAAGGGTCAAACCCTAAATCTGTCATGGTGGGGTTATGGAATGGATCTGCTGGACAAAAATGTTGTAAAGCCCTTCGAAGAGAAATATGGTGTTACAGTAGTTTCCGAGACTGGTAACAATTCCGCCAGATTCACCAAAATGGTAGCAAGAAAAGGAAATCCTGTTATTGATGTTGCTCTTTTTGCCGGTGCATGGGCTTATAAAGCAACTCAGGAAGGAATTATTAAACCATATAATCCATCATTACTGACCAATCTTGATTCTATTATGGAATCAGCAAAAGACCCTCTTGGCGGGAAATATGCAATTGGTTATACCATTCAGCACCTTGGATTGTGCTATAGAACAGATAAGATCAGTCCCATTACATCATGGAGAGATCTATCAAATGATGATTTAAAAGGATTTTTAACAATTCCTCAAATATCAACTACCTACGGTCCATCAATTATTTACATGCTCTCCAAAGCATGGGGTGGAAGTTTTGATGCAACTGATGTGGGATGGGAGAAACTTGAAGAACTTTCAGACAACCTCCTTACCGCATATGTCAGATCATCCGAACTTAATACACTTATTCTTCAGGAAGAGGTTTATGCCGCTCCATATGCAAGCTTTGCATGGGGAAATATCCTTGCCAGTGAATTGCCTATTAAAAATGTAATCCCCGAAGAGGGACTTGTCGGATCTTTTAGTGTGATCAGTGTTGCTGCAGGAACTAAAAATGAAGAACTTGCTCATCTGTTTATAGACCATATGCTCTCATATGAAGTTCAGATGGCAGAAGCAATGGACCTTGTAGACAGTCCTGTAAGGACAGATATCACCCTGCCTGCAGATATTGCTGCAAATCTGACTTACGGAGATGAACTTATTAGTAAGTTAAACTTTTTCGACCTTAAAGAGATGGCAGCTGTAGAAGCTGAATGGCTTGATAAATGGAATGCCATTTTTACAAAATAAATTAGAGGAAAGGAAACAGGAGACCGAAGGAAGGGAGACGGGAAAACATAAAGGATTATATAATCTTCCATTTTCCGGTCTTCGTTCTCCGTTTCTTCACTCCTTTTATTAGAGAAATTTTTATGAATCAGATTAATATAAAGAGAACCCTGCTTCTCCTTCTGCTGCCGGGCTCCGTATTTTTACTTTTCTTTTTTGTTCTTCCTCTGGTTTTTGTTTTTGTTGAAAGCTTCCAGGGGCCAGCCGGTGAGCTTACAATACTGAGATATACAGAAGTACTGCAGAGTAAACAGTTTCATTATGTTTATCTCCGTACATTAAAGATTGCTTTGATTGTCACTCCACTGGCAGTATTAGTCGCATATCCCAGTGCCTATATAATTACAAAGATGACCGCAGGAAAGAAATCGGTTATGATGTCACTTGTAATACTCCCCCTGATGACAAGCCCTGTTGCAAGAACATTTGCATGGATTGTTATTCTGGGGCGTTTTGGTCTTATCAATCAAACCCTTGCTGCCGCCAGAGTTACCAGTGAACCTTTAAGACTGATGTATACCGAAGGAGCAATAGTTGCGGGACTCCTCCAGCTGTTTATGCCGATAATGGTTCTGACTCTGGTAAGCGCATTGGAAAATATCCCTGAAGAAGTTGAAGAAGCTGCACTCAGCCTGGGATCAGGAAAGACCGGGACCTTTTTCAGGGTTCTTGTACCCCTGTCCTTCGATGGACTGATTATGGGGGTAACTCTTGTTTTTACAGGATGTATTACCGCCTATGTAACACCTGCAATCCTGGGAGGTTCAAAAGTTCTTACCCTTTCCACACTCATGCGGCAGGAAGCCCTTGTACTTATGAACTGGGAGGGAGCTACAGTAATTGCAGTAGTCATGATTGTAACAACCCTTGTTCTTTATAACTCCCTCCGCCTGATGAGGCCGCGAAATCTATGAGAAAAAATAAATTATTTACAGTCATATTAATTCTTATGTTTATATTTCTCCTTGGACCGTTCCTGGTAATTATTATTGCGTCTTTCGGAAGTGAAACCATTATGCGCTTCCCGCCAAAGGGCTTTGCCCTTACATGGTATGAAAAGGCATTTACCATTAAAATGTTCAGGACAACTTTTTTTATCAGTCTTAAAACCGGTCTTGCAGCTACATTTACAGCTCTTGTAATGGGAATACCCGCAGCTTATGCCATGGTAAGGCACAATTTCCCGGGTAAATCAAAAGTTGAACTGTTTTTTTCTTCCCCGGCAATTGTCCCTGGTCTTGTAGTTGGTTTTGCCCTGCTTCGATTTTTTATCTACTATACAAGAATGCCGGTGATAATGGGCCTTTACCTGGGACATACTGCAATTCTGTTCCCATACACAGTCAGAGTCGTTTCTGCCTCTCTTCGTAACTTCGACCCTTCTGTGGAAGAAGCTGCTGTGAGTCTGGGATCAACCAGGCTGCATTCATTTTTAGTAGTTGTACTACCAAACATACGTTCAGGAGTAATAGCTGCGTTTATTCTGGCTTTTATTACATCCTTCAACAATGTTCCAATCTCACTTTTTCTGACAGGTCCTGGAGTTTCAACTCTGCCTATACAGATGCTTGTATACATGGAATACTACTTTGATCCTACTATAGCTGCACTCTCGAGCATCCTGATAGTTTTCACTGTAATTATCATCCAAAGTGCCGAGAAAGTTCTCGGTATTTCCAGATATATGTAATGGCCTGGTCGGGACTTCGTCCCTGCTCGGCTATGCAACCTGCCTGGTCGGGACTTCGTCCCTGCTCGGCTA
>CBDVAD010000002.1:0-36311 GCA_965371875.1 uncultured bacterium | reverse complement strand
ACTGTGAAGTATTGTTAGAAGCTCGTTTAACCATGGTTTTGTCTCTCGCTCAAGTTCTTTTCCTACCAGGATAAATTCCATAAAGGATTCTCTGTATTGTTTCTGAAAATATAGTATCTGACCTCTGTAAAAATGTGCCCTTAGTTCTATATATTCGGAGTGATGCACACTTAACAGATTAGAAATAAGTTTATAGGCAGTTATCCAGTTTTGATCTTTAAAATCACTTTCAAGTATTCTTTTCAGCTGATATTCTTCACTGTTTTCAGATATCTCAATATCTTCCGGGAGTATTACAGGTTTAAGGATCTCTTTTTCTTCTGTGTAAAAATCGATCAGAATATCATTGACTACTGTAGTAGATTCAAAGGTCAAATTGTACTTGACAGGTAGTTCTGAGGAACTTCGTGAAAGTATTTCTCCTGTATCTATACTTGAAGTAAGTTCCAAATATGGAAGTGGTTGATTTCTTAGAGTTTCTCTTGACTCAAGAACTTTGGTTGAAACTCCTGATTTTACAAGTACACTGTATTCTGTTAGATTTTCTCCTGGATTAAATACATATCTGCCTGATTTTGTAAGCTCTGAATCCATAATTGCATAATAATATGGAATACCTGGTATAGGACGATCAGTATAGTTTTCATTGGAAGATTGTATTGTTTTAATCAAAGAGGCTTTTATCAGATCCTGATATTCAAGTATAGGGCTGGTACTTCTATAAATAACGAGATCTCTGTTTGTTCCTGAACTGTTAAAACCAATCTCAATTATATTTCCATTTATAGTTGCTTTTATATCAGAGATTATAACTGCAAGTGTTTCCGGAGAGGCAAGAGACACAACACTAACAGGTATAGAAGTTATATTTTTATGTGGAATAAACAGATTATATTTTTTACCTGCAGAATCCAATGAAAGTACTGCATAATAGTATTTATTTGTAGTTGGTGGATAATCTATAAAATACTCATTTCCTTTGTTTGTTTCACCAATAAGTTCTGCACTCTCAAAGTTGTCATTATTTATTTCTGTATTATGTCGGTAAATAATGTATTTGTGCACAGCATCCGATGAATCAATCCATGATAGACGAATAAGATTTTCTTCTGCTGTACTTTTAAGCTTTGATATAAAAGGGTTTTGAAGCTCATCTGTGTGTCCAATGTTTAATATAGTTAATAGAAACAACAATAATAGATATATTTTTTTCATTACAGTAAAAATATCGGTAAAATGTATTAACTTCAATAGCTGAATTAGGGGTTTGACAGAAAAATAAGTTCTTAATATTATATACCTATGTTTGTATCAGTTGTCTGTGAAATTTCGAATGATGATCATAAAATTGCAGTTAAGCATCTTCTGATGGAGTATGGATTTAAGCAGGTCTTTGAAATATTGTATGAATCGACTACAATAATGGAAAAGGAATTATCCAGATTAAAAAGAGATATTGATAGAAGAACAGATGCATACGATTCAGTAAGAATCTACCAGTATCCTCTTGAAGATGTCCTGGTAATTACAACCCTAAGAGATAAAAGATGGCGCAGAGTCATTGTGAAGCAATAGAGATAGTAATTTTACGAAAGCGGAGTAATATATGTTAAATGAACTTGAAAATGAAATAGCTGTACTTAAAAAAAGACTTTATGAGACATGGGGGCGTCTTTGACCCTGATAAAATAAAAGTATCCATAGAAAAACTTGAAAAAGAATCTTTTTCCGAGTTTTTTTGGAATAACAGAGAAAATTCAGAAAAAGTGATGAGTGAACTGAATAAATTAAAAAAAAGACTTTCACCCTGGGAGGCCCTTATATCACAGTTTGAAGATATGTATGAGTTATTTCAAATTGCAAAAGAAGAGAATGATGAATCTTTAACTGATGATATTGAAAAAAGTCTACGGGAAATGACCGAGAAATATGAGCAACTGGAAGTTATGGAATTACTCAGTGGTAAATATGACAGTAATGGCGCTTTTTTGACAATTCATTCCGGAGCCGGTGGCACTGAAGCTTGTGACTGGGTTAATATGTTGTTGCGAATGTACTCACGCTGGGCTGAAATACATAGCTATAAAGTTCAGATAATCGACTTGATGGAAGCCGAGGGTGGTGTGAAATCTGTTACACTTCAGTTAAATGGTGATTATGCATATGGAAATTTACAGGGAGAAACTGGTGTTCATCGTCTTGTTAGAATATCTCCTTTTGATTCAGGTGCAAGACGTCATACAACCTTTGCTTCTGTTTATTGTTCACCGGTAATTGAAGATGAAATTGAATTTGAGATTAAACCTGATGATCTCAGAATAGATACATATCGTGCTTCCGGAGCTGGAGGGCAGCATGTTAATAAAACAGATTCGGCTGTTCGACTGACTCATTTGGAAACAGGTATAGTTGTTCAATGTCAAAATGAAAGAAGTCAGCATAAAAATAAAGCAACAGCTATGAAAGTCTTAAAAAGCCGTTTATTCGAGTTCTATTCAGCAGAAAAGGAAAAGGAGCAGCAAAAACATGCTAAGGAGAAAAAAGATATCTCCTGGGGAAATCAAATTCGATCATATGTATTCCATCCCTATTCTATGGTGAAAGACCATAGAACTAAATATGAAGTTGGTAATATACAGGCAGTTATGGATGGTAAAATTGATTCTTTTATTGAATCTTATCTTAAGTGGAATTGGTCAGATGTATGAGTAAACCCATAAAGATAATTCTGGTAGATGATCTTTCATTTATGAGAGATGCAATTCGACATATTCTTGAAAAATCAAATATGGATGTTTTAGGTGAGGCGGAAAACGGTAGAGAAGCTGTAAAAATGTATATGGAACTGGGACCGGATATTGTATTAATGGATATCACAATGCCTGTTATGGATGGTCTTGAGTCACTTGAACGTATCAGGCAGTATGATCCTGGAGCTAAGGTAATTATGTGTTCTGCATTGGGTCAGCAGAAATATCTTATAAAAGCAATTCAGCTTGGGGCAAGAGATTTTATTTTAAAACCATTTCAGCCGGAAAGAATTATATCTGCAATTACCAAAGCTACTGGAATAAATGATACGTAAGTATCTTTATTTTTTATTATTACTATTTTTCATTTCATACTTTCTTTATGGGATAGATGCAGAGGAATATACTATTGAATTTGAACCATTAATTATGAATCAAATTGATGATATCTATATGCATCTGGCAAATAGTATTCCTGATATGCTCTATTATGAAATACAAAATGCTCCTATGCATATATATTCAGAAGAAGAGATTATATTCCTTAAAAAGAGATATAATGAGAATATTCGAGAAGAATATTTGATTAAACTCTCCAAATCTATCGAGGAATATAATACTTATCTATTCTCCAGTGACTACAACAAAGATGAATATATATCTTTAGGTGAAAAAGTTGAAACTGAGCAAAAACTAATTGATGATCTTGAAGATAGTGATACCTTTATCCATGAATCATCTGTTCCTATTAAGTATATTATCGATGAACCATCATTAAATATTATAAGCTCTGGAAAGTCAAAAATATCTGATTTAGTTATAAAGGGTTCTATGGAAAAACTTGATGAATGGATTTATCTGCAAATATGGATCAAAAATAATATATTGGGAACTGAAGATCTTATCTATGAATCTATCAGCAGCCCCGATACGATTCTCGATTTAATTCCTGAAATTACCAGAAATCTAAAAACTATCGTTCTTGGAAGACCCTGGGCTTCAATTTCATTTGAATTAGTACCTGAAGATTCAAATATATTTATTATGTTGGATAATGAACTTGTAGTTTATCAGAAATTTCAATTCCTATATCCAGGTATATACGATATTGAGATTAAAACGTTGGGATATATACCACAGAAATTTAAAATAGAACTTGGAGAATATGAAACAAAAATATTACCTGTAAGTCTGGAAGAAGAAAAACGTATTACTATATCAGTTCAGAGTTTTCCATCAGGCGCAGATTTATATTCAGGAGCTATATGGGTAGGTAAGACCCCATTATTAATTAAAAATCCAATTATACCATCTCTTTTAACCTTTAAACTTGAAGGTTACAATGACAGTAAGATCGTTTATAAAGATATAGATAATCGGGATATTCAAATATTTTTGCAGTCTGACATAATAAATACTGAAAAAATAATAAGCAGAAAAAGAGAAATATTTTATCAATCCTTCAGCTATTTTTTGCTGTCAATACCAATATCCCTGGTGAGCTATGGAATTAGTTCCGATTATGGATATGCTTTTAATCGTGAACTTGCAGCTTCAGGAAATACGAGTGAGGCCGATAGATTGATGAATCTTTCAGTTTCATGGTATAATGTTTACCTTGGTGGAGTATTTTTAAACCTTACTCTGTTCGTAAATACTTTATTCGATTTAGTCGGATATATAAAAAGTAACAATCGACTTTAAAATTAATTCTGATTAATCAACTTAGGAGTAAATAATGGCAGGTATTAATTTCGGGACAAGATTAAAAAAACTCTTTTCTGCCGATAAATTATCAAATGTATTTTTTGAAAATCTGGAAGATTTGTTAATAGAAAGTGATTTGGGTGCAAACACATCAATTGAACTTGTTAATCATATAAAATCAGAAATAAAAAGCAGAAATATCAGTACAGAATCCGATTTTATGGAAATTGTTAAAAAATACCTTTCAGATCACATCCTGGTAGAAGATTATATACCTGAAATTGATAAAATGAATATGATTATGGTTCTTGGTGTAAATGGTGTCGGGAAGACAACTTCAATTGCAAAGCTGGCTTCATTATTTAAACAGGAATATGGAATAGATAGTGTACTTAGTGCAGGAGATACATTCAGAGCCGCAGCTATAGATCAATTGATGCACCATGGGGAAAAATTGAATATGAGAGTTGTACATCAGCAGCATGGTGCCGATCCTGGTGCAGTGATTTTTGATACCATTGAAAGTGCAATTGCCAGAGAGGATAAAATTATAATTGCAGATACTGCAGGCAGAATGCATAATAGAGAAAATCTTGTAAAAGAATTAAAAAAAATCGATAAGATTATAAAAAATAAAATAGAAAAACAAAATTATAAGAAATTTCTGGTTATTGATGCAACAACTGGTCAGAATGGACTAAGACAAGCCGAATCTTTTCATGATGCAGTTGAACTTGACGGAATTATTTTGGCAAAATATGATTCAGCATCTAAAGGTGGTATAGTAGTTTCAATATGCAGAGATCTAAAAATACCAATACTTTTTTTAGGAACCGGTGAAGGTTATAATGATATGATCAGATTTAATAAAGATGATTTTATTAACAATTTACTGGATATGAAATAGTATTATTATGAAAGCTTTTTCATTTTTTATTGTTTTCTCCATATTTTTTTTTACAGATGCATTTATTATAAGTCAGGATTATTACAGATCCAATAGTATAGGCATGGTTTTTGAAAAGATACCTTCCTTTAGAATTGACGACTTTCCATGGGTTATAAAATCATCAAAAACCGGTTCACTTGAAACCAGAATAATATATTTTAAGGGAAAAGAGAATAAAAGAGTTGAATATCTAACAGAAGGTAACCTACTGGTTGTCAGTGAATATGTTTTAGATGAACTTATCAGAACTGAAAAGCTTGTTGACGGGCTAGTTGTAAAAGAGGAATACTATAAAGATGGGAAACCTATTAATACATTTATTTATGAATGGTCCGGACAGCAACTTCTGAAAACAACTCATATTGAGAACGATATTCCTGTTTACGATGATCTCTTTATAACAGGTGAATTTGGAAACTTAAGACAAATTAGACGTATCTATACCCAGGGAGTATCCAGTACATCAGGATTTGGATATTCAAATAATGAAATAATTACTGAATGGTATGAAACGGATGATGAGACATCATTGTATAGATACGAAGATGGTATGCTTGTCAGAATAGAAAACTGGAAGGAAGGTGCACTAATCAGAACTAAAATTTTCACCTCTTCCGATTCGGAGATTACAGTGATTGAATCTGATCTTTTGACAGGTATTGTCACCCGGCTGCTGTATGATTCAGATGAGAATCTATTGTCAGAAGAAACCAGAGATGGCAGTAATATAGTAAAGTACACTTATATATATAAAGAGGACCTTCTTGTTGAACAAAAAACAGCATCTCCCGGTATACGAAAGAAACATCTTTTTTACTATAATAATGATGGCAGTTTGAAATCTGAGAGGGTAATTAAGGAAGATATGCTTATAAAAGAGATATTCTATAACTTTGGGGAAAAAGAAATAGAAAAAGTGTACAGAGACAACTCACTTGTTTTGATTGTTTTCTATGAAAATGGTGAAAAAATTAGAGAAGAGCGTATCCAATGAAAAACTTTAAATGGATACTGTTTACATCATTTAGATATTTAAGAACAAGAAGTAGAACTCGAAAGTTAGGTCCTTCTGTTCTTGCAGTAGCAGGTATTTCTATTGGTGTTATGGCCCTGGTATCAGTACTGGGAGTAATGAATGGTTTTCAGCTTGGGTTTATTGAAGATATTATCAATATAAATTCTTTCCATATTAGGGTCTATAGTGATCAGATCGAAATACAAACAGAAGTTATGGATATTATTGAAAAGACTAAAGGTGTAAAATCTGTGCTTCCATTTATAGATATTCAAACACTTGTTAAGGGAGAATTCTCTGACTATGAAGCTGTTAATGTAAGAGCCGTACCTGAAAATATAAGAGATTATGATCCTGTAATGGCAGAGCAATTGAATATAATAGATGGAGAGCTTAAAATTAAAGGGAGCAACTCTATTCTTCTTGGACAACAACTGGCAGCACGTCTTGGAGTAGGTGTAGCCGGTAAAATTTCACTGGTTTCTATGGAAGGTTCTAACTTCAGGTCGCTTACCCCGTCTGATAGAATATTTAATGTTACAGGAATATTTAAGAGCGGATTTTATAATTTTGATAGATCTATGGGTTTTACTCTCATATCGAATTCGAGTATGCTTGCCTCTGGTAAGGAAAACCTTATTTATGGTATTAAGCTTATGGATCAGTATACGGATAGAGTTGTATCTTTGGAGATTAAAGAAAAGCTTGGAGAAAACTACGACGTTGTTAGTTGGAGAGAGTTCAATTCGTCCTTTTTTGGAGCTCTTAGAACTGAAAAAACTGCTATGATGCTTGTAATTGGATTGATCTTTATTGTTGTTGGAGTAAATATTAAACATTCTTTGGAAAGATCTGTGGTGGAAAGAAAAGAGGAAATTGGTATTTTGATGTCTCTTGGAGCTACTTCTTTCGGGATAAGAGCTATTTTTGTGATTGAGGGGTTTATAATTGGTATGACAGGTGGATTTGCAGGACTAATTATTGGACTTCTGATAACAAGTAATATTAATATTATTTTTAAAGTAGTTGATATAATAATAAAAATGGCAGTTGCTTTTATTGAATTTGTTATTTCTCCCTTTTCAACAACCAGTTTAGAGACTGTTTCTATGTTTTCATCTACAAACTTTTATATTACAGAAGTTCCGGTAAGAATTATTTACTCTGAAATACTCTTTGTATTTTTATTTGCAGTTTTATCTTCAACCTGGGCTGCTTATTCTGCTTCAAAGATGGTTTCTCTTTATCGTCCTGCGGAGGTCCTTCGATATGAATAATATCCAGATAGATAATCTATATAAATCATTTAACAATGGAACTGAAAAATTATCTATACTTACAGATCTGAACCTTACTGTTGAGCCCAATACCAGAGTAATTCTTACAGGAAGCAGCGGGAGTGGGAAAAGTACCTTATTAAACTTAATATCAGGGATGGATAGAGTGACAGGCGGATCAATTATTGTTGATAATCAGCCTGTCCATAAACTTGACGAAAATGCCCTGGCTTTTTTCAGATCTAAAAGCATTGGTCTTATTTTCCAATTCCATTATCTGCTTAAAGATTTTACAGCAATAGAAAACGTTATGCTTCCTGCCTATATGACGGGAATGGATAAAATAGAAGCCATGGAGCGGGCCAGAGAATTATTAATTGAAGTAGGGCTGGGTGACAGGTTGGACCACGTCCCTTCTAAACTTTCCGGTGGTGAGAGGCAGCGGGTAGCAGTTGTCAGGTCACTTATAAATGATCCTGGAATTATACTTGCAGATGAACCAACAGGTAATCTTGATAATAGTAATTCCAGGAAGGTAGAAGAGTTATTATTTGAACTTGTTAAAAATCACGGAAAAACATTACTTCTGGTTACACATGACAGAGTCCTTTCCGGAAAAGGTGACAGACAACTTAAAATGGAAAATGGAAAACTGGTTGAGTTATGATACATAGGCGTGCATTCTTTCTTGCCTTTAAGTTTTTTACTGGAAGAAACAAATTTGTAAATAATAAAAATCTGATAGGAGCTGTTCTGGGTATTGGTTTATCACTTATTCCTTTGGTGGTTGTTCTTGAGATCTCCAGTGGTATGATAGAAGGAATCACTCAGCGTTACATGGAGATTGGTTCATACCATTTACAAATCAGGAATTATACACAGCTCGACCCTGAAATTGAAGAGAATATCATAAATAAAATTAAAGAATTCCCTGGTATAAAAGCTGTCTTTCCGGTAACAACAGGATTAGGGCTTGCCTACTCGGAGTATGGACGTACAGGTATAAGTTTCAAAGCATTACCGGAGAATTATTTTAATATTGATATATCAGCCAAAGAGTATATTACAATTGAGTCTGGTGAGTTTAATCTGGATTCCAGGGATTCAGCAATGCTGAGTACTGAAGTTGCACGCATTCTGGAAGTTGTACCTGGTGACAGAATAAAAATTCTTACAGCAAGAAAGGTTCCTGGTCGACGCCCTGTATTAAAACCATCATATCTGACCGTAAGAGGTATATTCTCAACCGGTTACTATGAACTTGATGCTCTTAGTATATATATAAATATTGAAAAGGGTAAAAGCCTTTTCAGGGATCGGGGAAGTTCCTTTATTGCAGTAAAATTAAATAATCCATTTGATAATATTGAAAAGAAGACATCTGATATACAAAATCACATTGATTCAGGTTTTTTTGTTTCAAACTGGTATGATCTTGAACGGAATATGATAGATAGTTTTAATACTACAAAAACAATACTGCTTTTTATAATGATTATTATTGTGCTTGTTGCTGCGATGAATATTTCCTCAGCAGTAGTTATGCTTGTTATGGAAAAGGAGGCTGAGATTGCAATCTTAAAAAGCACTGGTGTCTCTTCATCTCTGATTTCCACGGCTTTTGTATATATAGGGTTTATTATAGGTTTTGCGGGTACTTTTACTGGTTTAGTAACTGGTTTAATGATTGCAGTAAATATAAATAGAATTATTGAGGTGGCAGAATCATTAATTAATAGTCTTTATAGAATTGTTCAGACTATTATTTCTCCATTCTTTACGTTAGGAGACAGGGGGATAGTACTTATTGATACCGCTTATTATTTGGAAAAAATCCCAATAAAAATTAATCTTTCTGAGATTCTAATAATATCATCATTAACAATTATTCTTTCTACTGCAGCAGCTTATTTCCCTGCTATAAGAGCCGGAGGGTTAAAACCTATGGATATCTTACGGAAACATTAGTATATTCTCTTTAATTTTCTTTTTCTTCTGTTCAGATTGTCATTATTGAACAAAATTTGTATATTTATGTAAAACCGTCTGCAAATAGGCGGTTTTTTTGTTATTATTAAAGTAGGGATACAATTATGATTTGTGAGATTTGTAAAGATAAAACAGCTGTTTTCCATGTTCAGCAGATTATGGGTGAAGATGTATATGAAATGCATCTTTGCAGAGACTGTGCTTCAAAGAAGGGTATTTCCAGGGATGGTAAAACCTTTGATTTTTCATTTTCAAAACTGCTTACAGGCATCATTAAGAATACTGCATTACCTTCTAAATCTAAAAACGAAGTAGAAAAATGCAGAACATGCGGTACAAAAGTCTCTGAAATGAAAGAGGGTGGACAGGTTGGATGCCCCGATTGTTATAATTCCTTCAGGAGTAGTATTGCAGCTGAGATTTCTATGAATGGCTCGTATATATATCATACAGGAAAACTGCCTGCCAAGTTAAAAGCATACAAGACGATTCTTATAGATAAAGAATATCTAAAAAGAGAATTGGAAGAGGCTGTTATCAATGAGGAATATGAAAATGCAGTTATTTTGAGAGACAAACTTACAAATCTTGATGCTGGATTTGGATTAGATGATGAATAATTTTTCGACGTTGAAAAAGATACCTGGATGGTTCAGGGAAAATGGTAAAGAAGAAGATGTTGTAATCTCCAGCAGAGTTAGACTCTCAAGAAATTTAACAGGGTTTCTTTTTCCAAATAAAATGGAATTAAAAGATGAAAAACTGGTAAAAGATATTATTGTTGAAGCATTTGAAATACTGGATAATAAAATGGATATTTTGTCCATTGATAGTTTAAACAGTATAGAAAGAAGAATGATGGCTGAACGGAGTCTTATTTCTCAGAATTTTACTATAGAAAAAAATAAGACTCTAATTGTTAGTAAAGATCAAAAGACATCTTGTATGATTAATGGAAATGATCATCTTTTAATTGCGGAATATAGAAGTGGTTTAGGTTTAGTTGACGCTTATAATACTGTAAATAAACTCGAATCTAGTCTTGAGAAAATTCTCGATTTTGCTGTATCTCTTGAATTCGGGTACTTGAATGAAAATATCCGGAATTCAGGAACCGGATTAAAAGTATCTGTAATGTTACATCTACCTGCTTTGGTCAGATTATCATTATTTGATCGTGCTATAAAATCTTCTCTTGATAAAGAATTTACAGTTAAAGGGTATTTAGGTAATGATGATGGATCTCTGGGTGATCTATATCAGATTTCAAATGGATTAGCTATTGGTAATAAAGAGGAAGAATACATAGATAAACTTGCTAAAACATGTAATAAACTAGTAAATTATGAGAGACAGGCAAGAGATGAACTTATGCATAAAAGAAGAATAGAGCTTGAGGATAAACATTACCGTTCAATTGGGCTTATCAAACACTGCAGATTACTGACTTCTGGTGAAGCCGTGAATGCTTTAACTGATATCAGGCTTGGTATAGTCCTTGGATGGTCAAAGCTGGACATTGGTATAGTAAATTCTTTACTTCTTTTGTCACGAAAAGCTCATATACAGTACCTGATTGGAAGTAGTGAAAGTGATAATCTGGTAATTGAATCAAAACGTGCTGATTTGATTCGAAATGCATTAGGTCTTGTTAATTAAAATGGAGGCATCGGATGTTTAAAGGTCTTACACAACGCGCACAACGTATTTTAACTATATATGCTCAGGAAGAGGCTAAACGTTTCCATTCTGATCAATTACTACCTGAGCATATTATTCTGGCACTGCTTAAAGATGGAGATGGACTCGGTTTCAGGGTTCTCAATTCATTGGATATCGATCCGGTAGCACTTCAGGTAGAAATAGAGAAAAGTATTCCAAAGAAACATTCCGGATATATTCTTGGGGATGTACCTCCATCTCACAGAGGCAAGAATATCCTTGAAAGTTCTGCAGAAGAAGCAAGGAAAATGGGTTTTCAATACATCGGCACCGAACATCTATTATTAGCATCTGTAATGGAAGCCGGGAGTATTGTTCAGCGTTTTCTCTTCAAATTTGCCGTTGGACCGGACGAAATCAGAAATACAATTCTAAACCTTCGCAAAAACGATCCTCCAAAAAGGAAGCACAGTTCTCCTGTGCAAACGGCAAAGCATAAGCAACCAAATGCCAATGTTAAGGGAACACCCACTATTGATGAGTTTTCAAGGGATCTTACAGAATATGCACGTCTTAATAAACTTGATCCTGTAATTGGAAGAAAAGATGAGATTAAAAGAGTTATACAGATTCTTGCAAGACGTACAAAGAATAATCCTGTACTCATAGGTGAACCTGGAGTTGGTAAAACCGCTATAGTGGAGGGGCTGGCTCAAATAATTGTTTCTGGAGAAGGTCCGGATATACTCACTGGTAAAAGAGTACTGACACTGGATATTGCTTCTTTAATTGCAGGAACAAAATACAGAGGAGAGTTTGAAGAACGTCTTAAAAAAGTAATGAAGGAAATTCGCTCTGCTGGTAATATAATACTGTTTATAGATGAGCTTCACATGATAATAGGCGCTGGCGGGGCAGAAGGTGCTATTGATGCTTCAAATATGTTAAAACCTGCACTTTCAAGAGGAGAACTTCAGTGTATCGGGGCAACAACTTTGAGGGAGTATAGAAAATATATTGAGAAAGATGCCGCTCTGGAAAGACGATTTCAAACAGTCTACGTAGATGAGCCGGGAGTTGAAGAAACAATCGATATTCTTGAAGGGATAATAAAGAGATATGAAGAGCACCACTCTGTTTCTTATACTAAAGAGGCAATTAGAATTGCGGCGGTGATGTCGAATCGATATATAACTGATCGATTTTTACCGGATAAAGCAATTGATCTTATAGATGAGGCTGGCTCTGTAAAAAGAATTGAAAATGGTGTCAGGCCTGTGGGATTAAAAAGTCTGGAACAGGAAATTGATGTTTTAACAATGGAAAAAAAGAGCCTTGTCAATAATCAGGATTATGAAAAAGCAGCCGCAGTACGGGATAAGGTGCGTGATCTTAAAGTAAAAATAGATATTTTTAATAAAGGTTGGCACACCACCAGGGAAAAGACAAGGGTGCCGGTGGATGAAGTAGACATAGAAAACGTAGTTGCAAGTATGACTGGTATTCCTGTTGCAAGAATTGCCCAAAAGGAATCAGAAAAATTACTCGAAACTGAAACAGAATTACATAAAACTGTAATTGGTCAGAATGAAGCAATAGATGCTATAGCATCCAGCATAAGAAGGTCCAGAACGGGATTAGCATCTCCTGACAGACCAATGGGTTCTTTTATTTTCCTTGGCCCGACTGGAGTTGGAAAGACTCTCCTTGCAAAAACCCTGGCTCAATTTCTTTTTGGTGATAATGACGCTTTAATTCGTATTGATATGTCTGATTTCATGGAAAAACATAATATAAGCCGGTTAGTAGGAGCTCCTCCAGGATATGTAGGATATGATGAAGGTGGTTTGCTGACGGAAAAAATTAGAAGAAGGCCTTATAGTGTTATTTTATTGGATGAAATTGAGAAAGCACATCCGGATGTATTTAATCTACTACTCCAGGTACTGGAAGAAGGTGAGCTCCAGGATAATTTGGGCCATAAGGTATCTTTCCGTAATACTGTTCTAATTATGACATCCAATGCAGGTGCAAGAGAGATTTCCCGTGAAAGTGCTCTTGGATTCAAAGCCCAGGAAGGTCTTCTTGATTATACAGAAATTAAAGCTTCTGCAATGAACGAGCTAAAGAGACTATTTAGACCTGAGTTTATTAATAGAGTTGATGAAATAATTGTTTTTGAGAGTCTTTCAAGAGATAATTTAAAAAATATACTTGAAGTATTACTTGCAGAAGTTAAAATGAGACTTCTTCAGATGAATATTATAATTGAAGTTAAGAATTCAGTTAAAGAATTTTTAATTGATTCCGGCTATGATGTTAAGTTTGGAGCAAGACCTCTTAGAAGGGCAATTCAAAAGCAAATTGAGGATCCTTTATCTCTGCAAATCCTTCAGGGGAAATGTCCTAATGGCAGCAGAATAAAAACAAGTCTTAGGAAAGGTAAAATATTTTTCGCAATTAATAAGCCAAATCCTATTGAAATTAAGACAACTGTACAATCTTAGAGGTTTAAAATTATGAATCTTGAATTATTTGTTCTTGGAACCGGTGGTATGATGCCTCTGCCTGGTCGTTTTCTTACATCTGTACTTTTACGGAGAGAGGGTGATCTTTTTCTTTTTGATAGTGGAGAAGGTACACAAGTATCTTTACGCAGGTTAAATCTTAAATGGAAAAAAATCTCAGTTGTTTTTATAAGTCATACTCATGCTGATCATGTAACCGGACTACCAGGGATTTTGATGCTTTCCAGTCAAGTGGAAAGAGAAGACCCTCTCTATATTATTGGTCCTCCAAAAATTAAAGAATATGTTGAGATGAGTAGAAAAGTACTTGATATGTATATCAATTATGAAATTATTATAAAAGAGGTTACAGAACCAGGGATTGTTTATGAGGGGGAGGGATTTTCAGTCAATGCATTTCCACTTCGACACACGAAACCTTGTATTGGGTACTCTCTTATTGAACAGGAACGGTCTGGAGTCTTTTATCCAAAGAATGCGATAAAAATGAATGTACCTATGGGTCCGCTCTGGTCAGAACTGCAAAATGGAAGAGATGTTATTCTGGATAATGGCAGAACTGTACATCCAGGTGAAGTTATGGGGCCTCCACGGCCTGGTCGAAAGGTAAGTTTTGTAACTGACACACAGTATTTCCCTGAAATTTCTGATTATGTCAGAGATTCGGATCTATTAATTTGCGAAGGGATGTTTAAGTCTGACCTTGAAGATAGTGCAAGAAAAAAAAAGCATATGACTTCACCTCAGGCGGCGCAGATTGCAGCAGATGCTGGTGGTGTAAAAAAAATGGGTATTATCCATTACAGCCCGCGATATACAAAATATGATCTAACAGACCTGCTGGATGAAGCAAAAGCAATATTTCCAGATACATTTCTTACAAGAGACGGTCAGCAGATAGATATTCCATATAATGAATAGTTTAGTTTTACCACTATGATTTAGATCGTAATTTTGAGAGATATTCTCTATATCTGGCTGGATTTGGTCTAAATCCGACTATTGGAAAGTCATTGTCACTCATAGCTTTTATTAAGGCAGCTTTTGCTTCTTTTAAAATTATATTTCCGCTTATCAGTCTGCCATTTCTTGAACTAAGTCCAAACATAATTGGGAATTTGAGTGATTTAGTACTACTGCTTACAAATTTCTGATCAAATAACTCTATCTGATGGATACCTTGTTCAAGATCCGTATTTGGAAGCATAATACCAAAAATATTATCATTAAACCTGAAAATTAGATCATGAAAGGGAAAATGTTTGTTTAGTATCTCTTTAAATTCAGTTGCATTGTTAGAGATATACTTTTCCGGTGACCCTACAAGGGTAAGTACGAGGTCCTGATCAAAAGAAGCAGATTTTTTTAGTTCATCTGTAACCATCTGATCGGAACTAAGGTATTTTGAATCTGAAAAAACTACAGGCGCTCTTTTTTCATTATTTATAAGCCTTTTTGTATTAATACTGGCTTTGTTTGAATAGATATAGATGAGAATAAAAGAAAGAAAGAACAGGTAGATAAAAAATATCAGGGCTATTTTTGTTAACAGATAAAAAAGACGATTTTCAGATAGTACAGTGAAAACTGCTTCAAGGTTGTACATTGAATTATCTATAGCAACTTCATTTGCATAAATAACCCTGTAAATAGAACTATACTGTTTCTCAAAATCATTATCCATTGTCTTCAAATTCTCTTTTGACTCTGAATAAAAATAAATTGGTAAATTTTGATCATTTTTAATACGAAGAGTTTTTAAAATTGGCATATTTTTATGGAGATTCTGCATAATTGAAGTGAATTTATAGATATTCCCATTTGCTAACTCATTTTTTAGATCCATAAAAGCTGTTAGGGATTGCTTTTTGTAGTTATCAAAAATAATAGATTCATTTATGAAAAGAATAGAAATAACAGTTAAGAGGATAACTGAGAAAATTGTAACTACTACTGAGCATATATCTTTGTACATAATGGTATTATACGAAATAAAACATAGATATAAAACCTTTTTTTCTTTTCTTATTGTTCAATAAATACTATTGTAATTAAAATGAGTAAAAATATATTAAGAAAGATGCGTTTACCTTCTGGATGGTATCCTCACAATAGCAGTGAAGCAATTGAATTCATTAAAAATGCAGTTGCAGTTGATACAGTTAGTGAAAGTAACATTAACAGGAATTCAGTAATAGTGCCTCATGCAGGATGGTTCTATTCCGGAAGTCTTGCTGTAAGAACAATTAATACTCTTAGTTCTAATCCGGATGTTGTTGTTGTTATTGGTGGTCATCTTCCACCAGGTGCTCCTCTTTATTATTCACCTGAGGAAAGCATCGAAACCCCCTTGGGTAATCTCAATGTAGAACATGACTTTATTAAACAACTGAGTTACGAATTTAAGATGATAGAAGATCAGAGTTCTGATAATACTGTTGAGGTTCAAATACCAATTATTAAGTACTTTTTCCCGAATTGTAAAATTGTTTTGATACGTATCGGTTCTGGTTCTGAATCTATAGAACTTGGAGCTGCTTTATACAAGATCAGTTTAAATCTAAAGAAAAAGACATTTGTCATTGGATCCACAGATTTAACCCATTATGGAATTAATTTTATGTTTTCTCCTGTTGGTTCCGGCCCTTCATCTGTTGATTGGGTTAAAGGTGAAAATGATAGAGAAATAATTGAGAAGATGTTGATTCTGGATTGCGAGGGTGTTCTGGTTTCCGCGGCGGGTAATCAATCTGCCTGTTCTTCAGGTGCAGCAGCAGCAGCAATGAATTATGCCCGGCTATCCGGTGTATCTTCAGGAAAACTTGTGGATTATTTTACTAGTTATGATATAACTCCTTCAGAATCATTTGTAGGTTATGCCGGTATAAGTTTCTAGGAGATATATGTATCTATTTGTTCAATTGTCCAGGTAATAGCATGTTTTAATATCATTGCACCATTAACATCATTTTTCCCTGATCTTCGTAACGCTGCTGCAGCAGGAAAAAGTGTTGTACATAGATCCTTCTGGGAAGAGGTAAGTTTTGAATAATATTCAGAAAGAGATACTCCAGGATCCGGCAGCTTTTTAAGTTTCTTACTATATTCCTTAAGAAAATCTATCCAGTTATTTGAACTGGATCCGGCAGAGAAAAATAGAGTGATATTACTTCTCTTATAATCAGAAATTTTCTTTTCAGGCAAATTGATTGGAACACCAATTCCTCCAAACTGAATTATCTTTGCATTTAAGCTGATTGAGGCTTTTTCAAGTCTTTCCTTGTAACTGATCATGGGGGTTGTTGTGTAGCTAATACCATATTTAGTGTGTTTGGTTACTGTTTTCTTATTATAAAATATAAAAGAGACAAAACTACTCTCGGTTGTAGTAAAACGATTGGAAGTTGACATAAAATATGGATAAAGATAGGTGCCTCTTGCATAACTTTTTCCCTGTGGATACGAAAAATCAACTCCATATAGTAATATTTCCTTTGCGCCTAATTTATCAGCCAGTGAAATAGCGGCATGGCTGACATTACCTCCTGATGTATCAATATAAGGAAAACTTCTCCAGTTACCATTAACAAATAGGGAAAAAGGATGTCCGCTTGTAAAAAAAACTATGTTGTCAGATTGGCGCGTCAACCATGCAGGTGATGCAAGATCCAGTACCAGAGGTATATCTTTTGGAAAACCTGCAAAAAAATGATGAAAAGTTATGTGTTGACAATCTATAGAAATAACAAGATCAGGTTTTATCTCATTTTTTATCAGAAAAGGTAATGAAGTATCAGTTGCAATTAGAAAGCTGCTTTTCCGATGCTCTTTGAGTGACGGCAGTTGGAATTCCAGAGATGGACCTGCACCTGTTATTATTGCTTTCTTTATTGGAGGTAGAATATTTTTTACTGATTGTGCGGTTTTAAGGTTAGAGAGCGTATTAATAAACCATCTTTTTCCAAAGTGGGATTGAACTGAAAAATCAGCGGAAAGTGATTCCAGTAATTCTTCAATACCAGCTAAAATGGCAGTGAAGTAGGTTTCTTCAATTGAAAATCTGGAACGTAAGTTTAGTATATGAAGATTTCCTGAGACAGCAGGAAGATAGTTTGAAAGCAGATATTCTTTTACAGTACTGGAATCAGGATCTATAAGAAATTTTACTTTTCTGTTAAGTATAAACTGACTAAGATCAATATTTGATAGAATTGCCTTAAAAAGAGTAATATCCTTGTCAATAATAAGAATTTCAGATATATCTGACTGATCTAAGAATGGTTTTATATGGTATGCAGCGCCTAAACCAAGGAATACAATATAACCATTAGCTTTTGAGTTTGAATAGTAACGTAAACCTTCTCTTTCCGGGTCTACAGTTGAGTGTAAAGGTCTTTCCTGGTTTCCATTATTAATTATAGGAATTATTGGTCCCTTTTTACTTTTTTTAAAGTATACCATATCAGATTCTTCAACATTACCAAGATCAACTGCAAGCTGATTATTTCTGGATGAAAGGGAAAGCATGTTTTTATTAAAAATTAGATTATCTCTCATAGTTTGACCTTTTTAAAAGACCAGTAATAAATGCTTTCGCTTCAGAAAATATTCTATTAAGAATATCACGTGATTTATCAAGGTCATTTCTGTAATAACTGGTAAGTTTTAAAATATCAGAATATGCTGTATATTGGAATAATTCTGCTAATGGATTGGAAGTTATGAAAAATTCTGATATTTCATCAGAACTTATGAAAGGAATTTCCGATTTAAATTTATCTAATAGTACAATTAAATGCTTAAGAACGTTAATTAAAGTGTTTTTATTAAAAGATAAATTAGAATCATTTATTAAAATATGAGATTCTAATTTATCTTTAATAGTGGTGTTAAGAAGTGTGGAAAGTTTTTTTAAATCTATTGAAATAAGTCCATTGGTGCTAATATTTGTTGGATTATATCGATAAGCATTTGATATCCTGGTTTTACTATCAAACCACCCTGAATATGTTGAAAGGGCTTTTGTTGTTGACATTTGCTGTTTTTCATAAAGAATATTTAAATATCCATCAAATCTATTCTGTTTTATAGTATAGAGTATCTCAAAACTATGTGGAGTAACATGCTCCATTATATCAGTAAACCTGAAATCCAATCCTAGAAAAATAATAGGATTATTGGTGATTTTTCTTAAAAAAAGATAGGCTGTACCTGCAACAGTTCCATGTGCAGGTACATGTAAAAACATATTTTTAAGAAGTAAATTTTCTATAAATGAGCCCTGATTTATATATACTACAGGATTTTTTATATTTGAATTAAATGAAGATGTTAATGGCATTATTACAGGTATATTAGTATCCTGGATGTATTTTAGGTGTTCATTTGCCCAGTATCCTGGATCTGTATGAAAGATAAAGTCAGGACGTAAATTAGCTGTATTTAAAGCTGACAGGGAAGAGGGCAGTGCTGCAAGTATAAATTTATTTCTTTTATTTCGTAGAATACTAATTGATTCTTTAAGACTCGGACCAGATGCAGCTATTAGTATAGGTAAATTTATACTGTTAAACTTTACAAAATTATTTTGTTTTAAAAAATTATAATACGCATTACGTATCCATTTGCGGCCAAAATGTCCTGTTGTAACTATTGTTCCCTTTCTTTCCTGGAAAAATTGCTTAATAAGTTTTTTAACAAATTTTGTACGTTCGGGAAAGTGTTTCGAGCAGGGATGCCATTCTATTACAGTAGTTTTAGATAAAAGGAAATCGGGAATAGTGCTTGATAACTTACTCGCCAGATCCAGTTCATTTTTATAGATACAATAATCTCCGGTTTTATCAGATTTTTCAAAGATACATTTATCAAGATGAATAGATAATAGATGGGCATCCGGATAGAAACTTTTAACAGATTTTTTTAAATACCCAAGTCCAGGTCCAATAAGAATAAAAATTCTGGGGATATTAGTAAATATTTGTCTTTTTAAAAATGTATTAGCTTCTGCTGCTGGATTGTATATGGAATGAACAGCTTTTCTATTTATAAATAATGTTAATTCACCTGACCGGGCAATTTGTGTGGTGAACATAAATACTAGATAATACCTTCCAGAATAGATTCAGCAGAATTATTTTCAGATGCTGAAAATGTTCTAATATCAACTTCAATTTTCGGTAAGCTAACTGTTAAATTAAAAAATGAGGAGATTGCAATATTTATTTGATGTAAAATAAGACCAGGCGTAGTACCTGATTTTATTTTATAGAATAGTACATACTGATCAGAAGAACGTTCAACAAGTTTGCCGGAATTACTGATTAAACTTTTAATAGAATTTACAATATTATTGGAAATTTCAAAAGGGTCAGTATTTGGAAGTACTTTGATCAATGCATTTTTTAATTTTTTAATCTGCATATCTGCAATAAGAAGAATTATATCTTCCGAAATATTATTATCAATAAAATTCTGGAGTACCAATACTGGGTTTATATCTATATCTTTTTTTTCGGCTTTAACTATGTTTGAAAAAGGTTTTCTGAAATTAAGAAGTTTATTTATAAGTTTTTCTGAGTTTAGTGATATTGCTCTGGCTACTTCGAGTGTTTCTTTTTCAGGATCTATAATAACAAGAATCGCACTTAGAGTACCACTAATGTAAAAAGGGACAAGCATAAGAGAGTTTAACGCTGAAAATTCACGCATTGAAAAATATTGTTTAAATAATTTCAAACGACTGTCATCTGAGAATATAATTTCATTATAATAATGAAATTGGGTTTCAAGAATAATTCTTTCAATTCTCAAATGACGTGTTGTTGTAATATCCATATTTAGATAAGAAGCAGGGATAAAAGTTTTGCCTTCATTATCAGGAATAAGTAGAGAACCCTTCTTTATAAACAAATCTCTGCACAACAGATCAAAGAGTGAACCAGAATATTCAAAACCTGTGCGAAGTTTTTTTGCATCTGAAAAAAAACTTTCTATCAGATTTTTTTTTTTAGATGCGATTAAGTCTGCATTGTTTTGTAAGTTAGCAACTTTACTTAGAAGACCCATATCAATTCAGACCTAATTCCTCAAATAGCTTTTTGTATACTTCATAATGTTCTGAATTTGCAAATTCATCAATCTTTTCTTCAGGTAATGACTCAAGTAATTGATCCATATAGGAAAGTACAGATTTTATCTCCGTTTTTAGCTGGGGTGATAGTTCTGTTAGTCCCTCATCCTGCATTTCAGGAATTTCCATATCAATAACCGATGTTTTCTCTGGTTCAGATACTTCTATAGGAAGAGCATCTTCTATATCTAAATTAGTTTCTTTAATCTCCTCAATATCATCAATATTAATATCAATGTCATCAACAGAATCTGTAATCAATACTTCAGTATCCAAATCATCAAGTATAATCTCATCTACTAATATATCTTCTGTAAAATCAAGATCTATATCTTCTACTATGAGGGGCTCTGCATTTGTTCCTTCATCAATATCTTCTTCGATTATGTCGATTTTAAGATCACCTGATTCTTCATTTTTTATAATATCAAGTTCAATTATATTATCGTCAGCTGTTTCTTCAACAGTTTCAAAATCTATATCTTCAGTTATGACCTGATTATCCCCGGAAATATTCATTTCTGAAACAGTTTCATCAAGCTCAGTAATTTCTTCGTCTAATATGTCTTCAGTCAGATCAAAACTTATTTCTTCATCATTTTTATTCATTTCCAGTTCAGACAAATCCTCTATCTCCAAATTCTCAAGAGGAGTTTCTTCATCCTGAATAATTTCAACTTCAGTATCTTCTTCAATTGTAATTATATCTTCACTATCAACAAGTAAATCAGTAATATCAGATTCATCAGGCGAACTGTCTATCAGTATTTCCATTTCCGGAGATTCAGATTCTGAACCATTTTCTTCTATAATATCTGCTGTATTTAGAATATTATCCAGTTCATCACCAGTCAGGGCAATAGTTTCATCTTCATCCTCCTCAAAGAAACCTGGCTCTTCATCAGTTAGAGTCTTCTCTTTAGAAATTGGTTTTTCAGAACTATCAGGACGAAGAATTGATAGTTCTTTTTTTACATCTTTGAGTTCATTTTTGATGGAAAGTAGTTCCTGTTCAATTTTCTTTAGAATTTCAGAAGCGATATCACTGGTTTCTACAGCATTTACTGAATCACCGGTATCAGATTCCAGGATTTGTTCAATATCAGGTTCCTCCAAATCATCGAGATCTGTTAAGTCTTCAATGATTCTTTCTGTTTCATCAAAATCTTCTTCCAATTCGGATAATGGTGCAGAGATTTCTATTCCACTATCTATATCCCTGATTTCTTCCTCTTTTAAGTCCAGTTCTTCGAATTCTTCAAGTTCATCAAGTTCTTCATTAAAATCGGCCAGTTCAATAGTTTCATCTGAAATATCTGTTATTTCAGGTTCTACTGTGTCAATAGTTTCGTTATCAGTAGAAAATAATTGTTCAGAATCCTCTTCCAGAAGAAGGTCCACATCCAGATCCTCGATATCTGTATTATCTAGAAGAACTTCCATATCAATATCGATATCATTATCTATTGGAGGCATGGATTCAATTGTTTCCTGACTCAATTCCTCGTCAAGTTCAAAATCTTCAATTTCAAGATCTTCCAACTCTAAATCTTCAAGGTCAATATCTGATATTTCTTCATTGGCATCAATTGATAATTCCCCGGAATCTACAACTTCCTCTATACTTTCCTCGTCAAGGAGGGTCAGATCATCATCAAAATCTATATCAAGGTCGAAAGAATCTTCTATTGATTCTTTTTCTTTATTCACTTCTTCACTTACTTCGTCACCTACAAACTCATCCAGCTCTATCTCTTCAAGATCTTCCATATCCAGTTCACCTACACTGACATCTATAGAATCTGTTAAATCTATCAGACTGTCTTCTATACCATCATCACTGGAAAGTTCTTCTTCCAGATTGCCAAGCATCTCTTCTTCTTCATCAGTAATTATTGATTCTTCTTGCAGATCACTCAGGTTGAAATCAACATCATCATCAATATCCTCTATTTCTTCAGGCCCTGTCTTTACCCAAACACCATATTTTTCGAGCTCTCTCTCATCATCCAGTCTGCCTGTATCTTCAGTATCATTCAGATCTTTGGGATTATCTTTGTCCGCAGCCATTATAAACTCCTGATTTATAGTTCACACACTACAAATTATCGGCAATATCTTTTGAAGTATTGATTGAAAAATCATTACCCTTTTTTAATTTAACAGAAACAGAGTAAAATAACAATGAATTTATATAAAAGCTTAGATTTGCTTACTCAAGAATTCTTCTTTATTTACCGTTAAGAATACTATGAAACCAGGCTACCGGCTACTTTCCAGTATATATATCACATTTATAGTGTACTCTCTGTTATCCCTTGTCTGGGGCTCTGCAGGTATACTCCAGACTTCTTTGTTAAAGGTTTATAAGAATAAACTTGTTCAAAATACAATAGAACTTGGGGTAATAAGTAGTCAGCTGGAACTGCAGTTTGATAGATTAAGATCTGACAAAGACCTGATTGCCTTAAAAGCGCGTGAACTTGGTTTTTTTAAAGCAGGAGAGGGTGAAATAATTTTGAACGGATATAAGAAAAATTCTATTAGTTATTCAGTGGGGAGTTACTATAAGAATTTTAATAAAAAAATTACTGATAATAGTTATATTCGATTATTCTCAACTATTATTGGAATTTTATCTTTTCTTTTAATGACTATTCTAAAGGGTAACTTCAATGTACATAGAAGGAAAAACAAGGCAAATAGCTGATATTCTGGAAATTCTGGCTAATAAGGGTATAGTAATAATGCCTTGTGATACAATTTATGGCATTGTTGGTGTTGCTCCGGATTCTGAAAATATAATAAGGGAGTTGAAGGGGAGAAAAGAAACCAAGCCTTTTTTACTTCTTATAAGAAAAGAATGGGTTTCCCGTTTTTCAAAAATAGAAATTGATAAATATTTTCTGGATTTATGGCCGGGTCCTCTAACCCTTATTGTTACTGGGCATAATGGAAAGACGGTAGCTTTAAGGGTTCCTGACGATGAGAGACTGCAAAATATACTTTCAGTGCTAAAAGAACCTCTTTATTCTACAAGTGTAAATAGAAGTGGTTATGAAAGTCTCTATAAAAGTTACGATATAGAAAAAGAATTCGGATCAGAGATTGATCTCTTTGTTGACGAAGGTGATCTTGTAGGTGGAATACCTTCTACTATTGTTGATATATCTAAAAAACCTTACAAACTGTTAAGGGAAGGCGCATGCCTTATTGATCATAATATGTTGAATATGTAGGGGCGATTCATGATGTATCGCCCCTGCGTTTTTATCTGATACGTCTTGATTCAACGTAGAATCGTTTTTCATGGGCTTCACCCATGGAGAAAGTTTTTCTGGGAAAGGCTGAGTCCATAACAACTGTTCTAAAAAAATCATTTTTATCTACTGCAGGTAGAAAAATGCCGCAGTTATTCTTCTCGGTGCCAAGTTTTTCAGTTACATCCTCACCATGAATATAATCAACTATGGCGTTTTTATCATTTTTAATATATGAATCAATAATTTTCTGAATAGTACCAGCTGGTATTGTTGCAGTAGGATCTTTTATTATTATTATACCCATTGTTTCAGAGTCACAATAACCTATTTTATGTTCATTTGCTGTTTGATTTTTTATAACTGTCATAACTTTATCAATAGAATCATAATTTACAAAACTATATGAACCTGGATCCCCTATTTCTGAAAAAAACCTGTCCTTATTTATATTAAAAAGTACCCGGTGAATTGGTTCAAAAGTTATACCTTTGTCATGTATATTTTCCAGCTCCACAAGAGCCCACCTGGCTGGATTTTCCATCAGGTCTGTTCCGGAATAGGTACTTTTTATCTCTTCCCAGGTTGCTTTTGCAGTCGCAAGTGAATGGTTTCCATCTCCCATTGCATATAAAAGAACATCCTCTTTGGAATATTTCTTTTTAAAGCTTTCTTTATCTGACAGCCTTTCAAGAGCTGTAATTATCCCTTCTACTACTGAAGGCTCTGAAATTTTATAACCTGTGATATGTCCGCTCTCTTTCATTAAGTCGAAGTCATAAACAACTTCCAGTTTGTCCTTCATAGCTATAAGAGGTTCAATAACCAGTTTTTCAGGATCATCAATCAGGACAAGAATATGAGGAAGTTCGACAGTTGCATTAATTCTAATTTTTTTTCTTGGTGGAATTCTGTCAACAATAGTTCCTTCTGTAGCTCTGATAAGACTGGTCGAATCTTTTGAATAATCATATGCTTCGAGATCAAGGGCAACCATTAATCCATATCTTGAAAGATCTGTACCGGTATTTCGTTTTACAAGAAAAAAAGCCGGCTCGTTTTCAATCAGAATATCATTCTTTAAATATTCACTCATATTAAAGTTAATTTGTTTTATGCGCTCTTCAGGGTTAGCTTCTTCCAGATAACATTCAGGATAAACAAGGTTAAGAGTAGATGGTGATTTTCCAATAAATTTTTTAGCATCTTCCCAGTATTCAAGTTCAGATGTATACTGATCGCATGCTACTACTGCCCACTTCTGCATGTCAGTATCTTTTCCGGGCATTAAAATACGAGGAATTTGTATGCCGATATTTTCTAACCTTTTATCTATGCTATTCATAATATTAAGTCCTCCCGTTGCTTTTAGAAATCATAATAACTTATTTGATAAAAAACAAGAAGATCTTATATAATGATAAAAAATATACCTTACTACGATTTTTCTACATTTCCCGTAAATGACAACATAGTGTTAAAGATGATTGATTCTGCTGTAAATAGTGGTTTTAAAATGATATTTATAAATTTTGGCAGTTCTTTTCCCTGGTCTCTGGATAATATTTGTTTATCGAAATATTCATACTCTGAAAAGTTAATAGAAAAAATTGTCTACATTTGCAGACAGTATGAGATAATTTTGGTACCTGTTCTCTCAATTATGATAGATAGTGACTTTATTCTAAGAGCAAAACACTATAATTATCTGATCAATGATGACAGAAAAATTAATGGCCTTGATCCTTCTGCAGTTGGTACAGGAAAATTTATAGAAGAATTAATAGATGATATTTTTTCTATTCTTGTAAACTCAGACTATTTACTTATAGAATTGCCCCATGCCCCCTTAAGTACGGGCGATATGTACAATGATATTGCTGTGATAATTACGAGGTTGTCAAAGGCACTTGAAATCAACCATAAGAAACTTATAGTAGGCAGTGATCAACCTTATGACAGTATTGAGCTAAGTGAAATTTATAATGGAATTCCTGTAATTTATAAATTATCGGAAGAACTGATAGAGATTTATAATGGCAATTCTTATCACCTTAACCTCAGGACAGAAAGAGTAGTTATTAAGAAAATAGAATATAGGCTTTTCCAGCTGGATGGAACTGAGGGATTTATTGCTGACTTTGATTCAGGGTATTTGGCAGCCAATTATCATGTAAAGTCTGCAGACCTTATTTCACAGAATATAGAGTTGAAAATAATAGATAAATATTTTTATGATTTAGATAAAGCATGGTTGTGGATTAGAACAAGTCGTGAAGATTTGAGTTTGTTATATCGTAATACAGATTTATTATATAGAACAAGATTTCTTAGATCATTCAGCCAACTAAGGGAAACATATTCTGTTTTGACAGAAACCAGTGCAATTATAACTAAATCTTTGGAAAAAGTATATCAACCCGGTGTATTAAAACAGTGGGTCGATTCTAAAATGGATTCTGTAGATATCCAGTTTAGTGAGCTTGAACTTATTACCAAACAGACAGGAGAATAAGAATAGTCTATGAAAGGAGTATTATTTACCGGAGGTGCAGCACCTGAATACAGGTATATTAAAAAAGAGGTAAAAGAAGCAGATATTATTGTTGCAGCAGATTCAGGTTTTGATACAGCTATTAAAATGGGAGTAGAACCTGATGTTGTCATTGGTGATATGGACTCGATTAATCATTTGGATACACTTGAGAAGTATCCTCCTGATAGAGTTCTTTGGTTTCCCGAAGATAAGGACAAAACAGATACGGAACTGGGGATAATCTACCTGCAGGAAAATAAATATGATGAAATTGTACTTATTGGAGGTGGGGGAGGTCGAATGGATCACTTTCTGGGAATAGTTTTTTTATTTGATAAAGATTTCTCACCTGTTATCTGGTATACTCATAGTACAAGAATGCAGAAAATTACCGGCCGTATTCAGGTTCCTTCTATGAAAGGAAAAACTGTATCTTTTTTTCCTGCAGGGAAGAGCAAATGCAGGATGAAAAGTGAAGGTTTAAAATGGCCTTTGGATAATCTATTATGGACCAGGGGTGATATGGGGCTAAGTAATATTGTTATTGAAGATCCTTTTTGTATTGAAATGCTCGAAGGATGTTTGATTATGGTAACTCAACTGGAGGAAGAAGATCATTGAAAACGGATACAGCTTTTCTGGAATTGTCAAGAGATTTGTCCGATGGCGACAGAAATGATTTATTAAAAAAAATCAATCAAAGTCTTAATATCAACGAAGAAAATGATAATAGCATTTTTGAAAAAGAAATGGATAACGATGAAAAAACTGCACTGGTACACGAAGAATTAAATACGCTTCCTCTCTTAATAAGATTTTTCTTATGGTTAAAATCAAAATTAAGTGGAAAAAGTGAAAAAGAGATCTATCTGGTGGGAAAAATTTCTAAATTAAAAAGAAAAATCAGACATCAATCCTCTCATTTGACAGGATTTGAAACGCGCAACCTGACTCCTCATTTTGCTGAACAGGTATTTGAATTATACAGCCATTCAATGCCTCTAAGATCACTCTTTAAGAAGCTTTGGATGGAACCTGCCATATCTAAAGCTTTTTTTCTTAACATTATAGAAACCCGTTTGCAAAACATTCTGGAAGAACCTTCAGATCTTATGACACTTGATGAATTTGTTGAAATCTACGGAGTAAATGGAAGAAAGGCTGATGTCAGCAGACAGCTTCTAAATAAACTAGATGAATACATTTCAAAAATAGATAAAAAATATTTTATTGATCTCGAAATAGAGTTAAGACCACTCTATTACCTTAAAGATCTCATACTTTTTCCCTATGTACAGTTTTTTCAACAATTTGGGTATATTCCAATTGACAATAGATCTAATGAAGTACCAAATTTTAAAAATGCATCAGCAATTCTTTGCCTTGGAGATCTTGAAAAACTTTACTGTGCTCTTTACACGGTCTCAAAACTGGAAAAGAAAATTAATCTGAATAATAAAATGATTAAGCAATTGAATTTTCTAGAAGAATTTGAATATACGGATAACGATGAAAATACAGAAACCTCAGGAATAGTAGATTATTTGTCAAATATTATTACAGTATCCCATAAATTTTCCAATAAGGTACCTCTTGCTGACCTTATACGATATTTTAAAAAAAACCCTTATCTCAAAATAATGTTTTATTTACCCAAAATTGATCTAAAGGAATTCTATAGAAATTCATTGAAGATGAGATTATTGGATAAGATCGAACAGATGTTTCCTGATATTAAGAAGAGATATATTTCTTTAGAAACGGAAAGAATTTTCAAAGGTCAAAGATTTTCCGGTTTCCAGCATTATAGGGAATATTCATCCATTGACTATGATAAATTGGGAGTTTCTGCTTTTTCCCAGATTAAGGCTCTTGAATTAGTATATAATTATCTTGCATGTTTTTTTAAAGGATATATCCAGGAGACCGTTCGATTACTTGAAAGAGGGATCCTTTCTCAAAATAGACTTATTAAGGATAGTATGCTTCAATACGCAACTGCAATTGAAGATACAGTGGATAACAAAAAGGTTTTTGATGAGTCCCTTGCACCGGATTCAGAAGATGGTAAATTATTTAACAAGTATAGATTTTCCATGGCAAAGGATCCGATACAGGAAAAAATGTATAGAAAGATTGTTTTGCAGAAGGATAAACAGGCTAAATCTCTATCAGAAGTAGGTATTGAATCTATTTCCGGAATAAAAAGGGTTTTTATCGAGATACTTAACAGTAAAAACATGACGATTGCTGAACAGCTTGATCAGCACTATTTTATCAACAATGAACCAACTATTCTAAAAGATGTAATAAATGAACAGATAAGTCATATTCATCAGTTTGAACATTTATATCATCATATTATAAACTGATTTTTAATGTTTACTCATTTTGTTTTTCAGTTTGAGCGGGTATTTCAAGGTTTAACTTTGGAATTATGCTGTCACAATTAATTTCAATAACAGAAAAGAAATCGATTAATGACGGATATTCAGTAAGAAGCTCACCATATTTTTTGAGAGTTTCAAAGTTTGCTGTATCCCGTATCTCCTGTTCGGCTATCTTTATTCTCGACTCTGAAATTACTTTATTTTCTAACTCCAGAGTTGAAAGATAAAAATCTTTTGCTCTATTGTACAAAGTTGTATCTGGTAAAGAGATCGCTACCGGTATAAATTCCTTGAAATCAAGAGAAGAGAAATTTTTGACAAGAGCAGATAATAGTTCACTTGAAAATTTATTATTATCGAATAGATTAGTTGCATTGTTGGATTCAAGTGATTTATTTTTATAATATTCAACAATAAACAGCTGGATATCAGCATTTATAGCTTTGTAACGCAGGTGCATCTGATCAGGATCCAGCCTTAATTCAGCGACCATTGATGGAAAAGCAGCCGGTTTAATACTGTATGTAAGAAAATACTTTAATTGATACGAAAAATCAGGTGAGCCTGGAAGATATCCGGAATATATTTTACCAAAAGGAAGCTCTCGTTGTTCGTCAACCTCCAATTGCTGTGCTGATAGTTTAAATTTGAGCAGTTTAAAATTGGTAGGAATAAGTTTTCGAAAATCCCATGAAAATTTACCAGGTTCATAGATTTTATCAAGATAACCATTGGATTTTGTAAAGGCTATTCCATAGGTATTCTCGGGTAGTTTTATTTGTATCCATCCAAAATAAAAAATTGTACCTGAGATAAGTATAAAAACTGAAAGTAATAGTATATGTTTTAGTTTCACTATGATTCCTGCCCCTTTTTTGATTTACATGCTCTTATTCAACAGGGTTGGAATTTGTATAAGCTTTGTAACAGTAAAGTCCGGTTTTATTCCCGACACCTTAGGATTAGTCTCTCTGAGTCTCAAAGATCTTGTATCTCCGGCGAATAAAGCCGCTTTCATTCCAGCCATCTTTGCTGAGTATATATCATTAAGCATGTCATTACCAATATAAAGTGAATTGGAAGGATCGATATTGTATTTTGATTTTAATTCCGTAATTACTGACTTAAACATATTTAGAGAAGGTTTTGCTTCTCCATTCATGTATGAAAACTGAATTAATCTGGAATCGAAACCCAGTTCTTTAAGAGTAAATCCTGTTATTGCCGGAAAAAGCAGCGGTGTATAGAATTGAGCATTAGAGATGATTCCAAGAACTATGTTCTCTTTTTTGAGAATGTTTAAGACATCTACAAGATCAGGCATTGGCCAGACAGGGTTATTAAAGCATTCAAAGTAAGTTGCGGCAAGTAAGGAAAATTTATCAGTTGTCTCAACCTTTATCAAACCATTAGTTTTAAGCTTTGAAAGTACTTTTTCCCATATTGGGGTAATTAGTACTTCAGGGTATTCTATTCCCTTTTTTTTCGAATTAATATGGGATGATTGTATTTCATCATATAAATATTCTAATCCCTTTCTCCCTGCATCCGGTTTCATTACTGTTATTCCGGATTTTATTAGAGCATTAAGAAAATTTTCTGCTTTTGAGGAACCTTTTACAGTGCCTATATCTCCTGAAGCTGAAATTAATAAAGTTCCATAGATATCAAAGATAATACTTTTTATTGCATCTGATCCTGTAAGTTGTTCCTTTTCTTCTGTAGAAAAGGGAGACAGTTCTTTGGAATTGCTGTAAATTATATCTATTATCTTTTTTTTTAGTATTCTATTCAGTACAAAATCTTCAGAATATACCATAATATCAATACTATGATATAAAAAGAGAGATAGCAATAAAGATAGAATTATTGATGACAATATCTATATTGCCTGATAGATTTGATCTATGGAAAAGATTACAGAGTTCTGGATTCCCGGAATAATCAGAAAAATATCAATTTTGCTTTTTCTTATTACAACAGTAGTATTTTCGGTCTTTGTAATTGGAAGTTTTCAGGAGTTTTTAGATTCAACTCAGCTGATTTTATTAAATATTTTTGAGATAGTTGCGGGTACATTTATTATAACCGGTTTTTACCATCTGATTATTATTTCCGTATTGATGATAAGAACAAAGTCCCATACATTTATCAGCCTGGCAATTATTGTTGCTGGTGAATTTACTGTGATTTTCTTTTATTTGTTGGCTAATATGATTAGTGCAGTTACAAAAGCGGTAAACTAAACTTACAAGGGGTGACTTATGGCTGTTAGAGCTGTTAGAGGTGCAATTCAGATAAAAGAAAACACAGAAAAGTATATTGATAAAGGTGTCAGACGATTGATTAGTGAATTAATTGAAAAAAACGGAATTGATATCAGGAATATTATAAGCATAATCTTTTCACAGACAGATGATCTTACTGTATTAAATCCTGCTGCTGCTCTACGTAAAGACGGTTTTAATGGAACGCCCTTATTCTGCACAAAGGAGCCTGATATAATAGGATCTATGGAGCGGGTTATAAGGGTCCTTATAACAATGGAAACAGATAGAATCCCGGAACCGGTATATTTGGAAGGTGCAAAAAATCTTAGACTGGATATAAAAAGTTAATGAGAAATGAGGACGTACGTTTTAAAACGTCCCTGGAAGTTGCAAGGATCAGGAGATCTTGTAACATAATAGAATTAATTTTTGATGAACTTGAGTCTTTTATCAACCCAGGTGTGAGTACAGATGAGATTACGGATTTCTGTAAAGCTTCTATGGACAGGAAATTTGCAAAGTCATCAGCACTCGGATACAGAGGGTATCCTTCAACTATCTGCACTTCTGTTAACAGTGTTGCAGTACATGGTCTGCCTGGTAAGTATATATTGGTAGAGGGTGATATTATTACAGTGGATATTATCCTGAATACTGATGGATGGCATGGCGACGGTGCCTGGACATATATAGTTGGTTACGGTAACCCTGATATAATGAGATTGTACAAAGCGGCAAAGGAAGCAACTCATGCTGGTATTAAGGCAGCAAGAGCAGGAAACAGGCTGGGGGATATTGGTTTTGCTATTTCCAATACCGCTTCAAGATGGGGATGCTCAGTACTTGATTCTCTTGCAGGCCATGGAATAGGTGTAGATGTTCATGAGGACCCTGTGGTGCTGCCTGTTGGAGAACCTCATGTGGGTCTGCCGGTTGTTCCAGGGATGGTATTTACTATAGAACCGGTATTAACATTAGGTTCAGGAAAAATCAGAACCCTTGAAGACGGATGGTCGATTGTTACTACAGATGGAAGACAAACCGCGCAATTTGAACATACTATTGCTATTTTTGCCAAACGTACAGAAGTACTGACAAAACCTGAACTCAGCTTCGTGTTTGAGCTTTAATTCAGCATGTAATATGACATAAATAAAATTAGCTCTATTGACATATTTTTATAAAACCTTTATGTTCATCCAGTCGGAAATCGCCGCCTTAGCTCAGCTGGCCAGAGCACGTGACTTGTAATCTCGGGGTCGTCAGTTCGAATCTGACAGGCGGCTTGACTGGGCATTTTCTTTTATGGTAGTGTTCATTGCAAATTGGGGAGGTTCCCGAGTGGTCAAAGGGGGCAGACTGTAAATCTGTTGGCTACGCCTTCGAAGGTTCAAATCCTTCTCTCCCCATAGGATCTTTCCTTTTTTGGAAGGATCCTTTTTTTATGTCCCTCCTAAAAGAGAAGTAGTGGTAAGGAGGCTGAAAGTTTGAGTGAACTATTCTATGAAAACGGCTTGCATTTTGAATGTACACAATGTTCAAATTGCTGCCGTCTGGATCCTGGCTATGTTTTTCTATCCTATAATGACCTTGATAGATTACTCGAACACTTTGATATTTCAAAAGATCAATTTATTAAAAAGTATTGCAGAATAGTTGATATGGGTGAACATAAGCGTCTAAGTCTAATTGAAAAAACAAATTATGACTGCATTTTCTGGAAGAATGGCGGATGTGAAATATATAGTGCCAGGCCGCTTCAGTGTCGGAGTTATCCCTTCTGGAAACCTTTTCTTACAGATAAAAAATCATGGGATATTGAAGCTCAGTCATGTACGGGAATGAATCATGGTGTTATTATAGATAAAGCAGAGATTGAGGAATGGTTAAGACTTAGAAACCTTGAAAAGTATATTTCACTTTAGAAATAAATAATGGGCTGGTCGCCAACAAGTTGGCTGCTCGCCTATGCAGCCAAAGGAGATGCCTATATGAAAATTAGATTCTGGGGTGTTAGAGGGTCAATTCCGACTCCATTATCATCAAGTCAAATTCAAAGAAAAATTTCTGCTGTTGTTCAGAGAATACAGGCAGTTGATCTCCAGACTCCGGAAACAAGGGAAACTTTTCTATCATCATTGCCGGATAATATATTTGGGACAGTAGGTGGTAATACTACTTGTCTGGAAGTAAGACTTGATGATGATAATCTGATTATTTTTGATGCCGGATCTGGAATAAGCAGGTTAGGTAATCACCTGCTCCATGAAAATGATCATATACGGCATTATCATATATTCTTTACTCATTTTCATTGGGATCATATTCAGGGGCTTCCATTCTTTTCTCCACAGGTATTTAATCCGGGGTGTATTATACATTTTTATAGTCCTGTCCCTGAATTCAAAGAAATTTTAAGTGGACAAATGAAAAATCCTTATTTTCCTATAACAATCGATATGTTCAGTAAAAATATAAGCTATAATGTCCTGAAGGATAGTAGCATCAGGATAGGGAATGCCGAGATAAGCTGGCGTCGAATGAAGCATCCCGGAGGCTCTTATTCATACAAAATAGGAGAAAATGGAAAAACAATGATATTTTCAACAGATACAGAGCTGCAGGACAGTGATTTTGAAAAGAACAGGGAGAATACAAAATATTATCAAAGCAGTGATCTAATTATCCTTGATAGTCAATATACTCTGGATGAGGCTATTGAAAAGTATGATTGGGGTCATTCATCCTATAGCTTAGCAGTTGATTTTGCATCAGCATGGAATATTAATAAACTTGTATTGTTTCATCATGAACCTCTTTACGATGATAATAAAATGGCATCTATTCATAAATCAGCTAACTGGTATAAAAAATACCAGCAAAATTCGGAGATTCAGGTAATTCTTGCCCGGGAAGATCTGGAAATAGTGCTCTAATGAATATTGAAGGTAATGAATTGATAGGTATCTACCTGATGCTGATTAAAAATGAAGGGAATCTGGATACTAATCTACAGTTAGTAAGATATAAAATAGAAAAAGAGATATTTAAATATTTATCAATTGAGGAAATTGAAACTATTGGAGAGTTGTATGCAAAAAAAGTTGATGTTCTTGGTAAAAAGCTGTAAATTCAAGTCTATGAAAAATAAAATTGTAATAAGATCAATATTGCTTACTTTCTATTTCGCAATTGGATGGACAGTCTGGGCTCAGGAAGGAAGTCAGATTAAAGATTTCTACTCTCCCTATTTTATTGGAGGGACATCAAGCATAACTAGTTCAATGTCTCCACAATCAGATGCTGTTAATCCAGCCTCTTCTGCACTTGTGCAGAGAATAACACTGGATCTTAGTTATGTTGGTATATTTGGTCAGGAAGATGGTTTTAGCGGCTATGAAGGGCATGGGATAAACATCGGCAATACAATCCCTACGAAAGCAGGTGTTTTCAGCTGGTCCGGACACTATCTTACGTCCCCTTTTCCTTCTGTTGATTCCAATTCTATTTTTTCACTTAACGGCTCTTTTGCCAAGGAACTCTATCCTGATTTACTTGCAGGGGCGGGTTTAAAGCTCGCCGGTTCATTCGAACCTGGCCTGGCTGCATCTCTGGATCTTGGAGTCATATCTTTGACCGGTGATCTGGGATTTTTAAAAGATTTCAGATGGGCAATTGTTTTGCAGGATTTTGGCTATACGGATATAACTACCGGTTATCCGGATCCCTTTACAGTAACTGGCGGAATTAGTGCAAATATTTTAAAAACGGAAGATTTTCTTATTAATGTTTCTACAGATCTGGGGTTTCCAGGTTTTAAATCCATTCTTTTAACTATGGGCAGTAATATTACTTTCAGGGATACTTTCTCAATAAATCTTGGTACAAGATTAGACCTGGATGCCATTTCCAGGGGAAACTCCTATGGGTTGATCCCCTCTATTGGTATTAACTATTCATTTAAAACTGATATCAAAAAAGAGAGCAACTTTCTTGGTCTTTATGACAGAGGATGGAATAGAAGTGAAATAAACATACAAACTGGAATTGCACCCATAGCGGAAGATTTATGGGCAGCAGGTTTAGGTGTAAATATCCCTTTAGGTGTAATCGATAGATCGGCACCTGTTATAAAACTTGACATATCAGGATTTGAAACAGAAGATATTAAAATTGAAAATCCTGACAGTGATGAAAAGGAAGAAGAAACTGCAGCTCCCGTAAGTAAACTTCCTTCCGGCAAACTGATTGGAAAGGAAAACAACCTCAAAACCCAGTTCCCGGTATCATCGGGAAATATTAAAACAGTAAATAAAAATATACACTTTGATAAACAAGTGGATAATGAACAGGTAAAAAATCAGGGACGATATGATAAGAGATATACGGATTCAGGAGTTTCTGTCTATATCTCCCCAAATAATGATGGTATTAAAGATGATCTTACATTTCCTATTACAATTTCCGATACAAGATATCTTACCGGTTATGCATTTGTTATAACAGATAAAGATGGTTTGATTGTCAGAGATATACGAAATAAGGAAAAAAGGGTAGAAAACCAGGGTTTTAGCGGATTTTTCGATAGACTTTTCTCAGTAAAGAGTGGAATTGAAATACCTGATGAGTTCAGATGGGATGGATTTTCAAATGATGGAAGTGAAGTTTCTGACGGTATCTATTATTTTTATGTGGAAGCCTGGGATGATAATGGTAATATTGGCCGTTCGGAAAGTTTTGCAATAGTAGTGGACTCTGCTTCGCCTGAATTGGATCTTATGGACCCAACCGATGATTACAAGATTTTTTCCCCAAATGACGATGGAAATAAGGATTCTATTAATAT
>CBDVAD010000001.1:0-39639 GCA_965371875.1 uncultured bacterium | reverse complement strand
AGGAAAAGTTTGACCATTTTCCATGGTCATATATTCTTTTGTGCTGGTAGAATCAAATTCATTCCCATAACCATATTTTTCTCTGATTATTTTATTATCGACTCCAGCAGGTTTATATTTTCTTTCTAATATTGGTTGCCCATTAATATCATCTGCTATTATGGGTTCTAAACCAGTAGGATCGATATACTTCACTGGATTATTATTTGCATATGCATACCAATTAATTCCATCCATTGCCGGATCAGAACTGATCCACCTTGAAGTCCTCGGATTCAGATACCTCGCTCCGTAGTAGTAGAGCCCCGTCTCATCATCAAGTTCCTTTGCGGTAAATTTATAGGGCAGCATATCAAACATATCATCACTCTTTTCAATCCATGTCTCACCATATGGGGTGTATTCAATATGCTCAAACACGTCTCCATCCGGAGTTGTTACAATATTACTGCTGCCCAGATGATCCGGATGATAGTAGTAGGTATTCACCGCTTCATAACCTGTGGAAGGATCGCTTTCCATGTTAAGCCGTGTAGCTATTCTTGTTTCTCCAAGATAGATATTTTTACTCTGCCTGAAGTCGTAACTGTCTTCTGCAGCCAGCCACATGCTGTTGAAGTAGAGAGTCTCTCCTCCATCATCAGACATCTTGTTTGTCCGTTCACCTGTGCTGTCGTAGCGGTATTCTACTGTTTGTGAGTCTATTGTTGTCTTAAGACGGTTCTCTTCATCCCAGACATAGGTTCGTTTATAGACGTTATCTACTTCTTCTGTATTTCTTGTAAGGGCTATGCCTCTGTTCATTTCTGTAATTTTCCCGTTTTTTGTAATTGTTCCACTGCCCTGTATACCTTCAGTACTATGGCCGCCTGCACGTTCTTCTATTATATTCCCGTTACCATCATAAAGATACCATAAATTTCCAATTATTTCTGCCTGTTTTGGTTTATCAGTATAATATGTATAGCTGTAATTGTAGTTAAGAGCACTTACTCCGCCGGAAGGGGTAACCATGTTACTGCTTGTCTTTGAGAGGATATTTCCTGTGCTGTCATAGCTGAAGTTCTGGATGTACCTGGAGGTTCCACTAGTAAAGCCGTACTCCCTGTCTTCGAAGTATCCTTCTCCCTTTGTCAGCTGATATAGTCCGTCATACTCATAGTTCTGGTTCGTTGTATACCTTCCCGATATGTTTACTATTGCCAGGATATTACCTGTTTTGTCAAAGGTGTAATCAATGTCCTGTAAGGTATTAAGAGTACTTTTGGTTTCTATATTGTTAAGCCAGCGCCGGTCCTCATCGTAGGTATACTTTGTCTCTATTCCGTTTCCATATTTTATGTATGCTCTCTGGCCGTATTCGTCGTAACCTATGTTTTCTATGTAGGTTGTAGAAAGACCGTTGTGGACACTGCTTACTTTTTCTACTTCTCCGCCTCTGTTGTACTCGTAACTTACAACCTCTCCATCGGGGTAGGTTATGGCTTCCATTCTTCCCTGGTAGTCGAAGGTGTAGTTAAAGCTGGCACTCTTGTCATCTGCTAAAGGTGTAAGCCGGCCTATTGTTTTTGTTACACTGGTTGTTTCTCCGAGTTCTCCATAGTAGTTTTCTGTGCTTCCGGATTCGTCCGTTATTCTTACTATTCTGCCTGCCCTGTTGTAGTCATCTCCCTGTGCACCATAAGTGTAGCTTGTATCGGTCATAAATGGATAGTCTATCTTTTCTATTCTTCCAAGGGTACCGTAGATGTAGTTTATGGATGCTCCGTCATTTCTAAGGTTTGCATCCACCTTTCTTATAAGGTGGTCTGCTTTGTCATACTCGAACTCTGTTAATCCTGTTTCCGGACTTTGCAATGTCAGTCTTCTTCCAAGAATGTCGTAGGTAAAGGTAACTTCACTTCCTTTTGCATCCAGCACTTTTAATAGTTCCCCCAGGACATTATAGCTGTAAAAGGATTCTGTCAGGAGTGTTCCTATTGAGTCCTTTTTCTCTAATTTTACAATATTTCCTCTAATGTCTTTATAAGTTTCCGTTATGTTACCAAGGGGATCTGTAACTGTTTCTTTTGTTATGTTTCCCTCTACAGAATAGATCTTTGTTATTAAAGAATCGTCAGGAAAGGTTATGGTTAGTATTCTGTCCAGTGCGTCGTATGTTTTTAGTGTTGGACGTAATGCTGTCTTCTCTACTTCAGGTGAAGTGCTTGTTTCTTCGAAGACTGTCTGGCCCTCTTCAACTGGTCGTGCTTTGTTGTCATAGCTTACATATCCGCTTTTGTTCCAGCCATGCAGGTTTCCACTTTCATTGTAGACTTCTCCCTCTTTGGCTGTGCTTATTATTCTGTTTAGGCCGTCAATTATTACATAAGTGTCCATGGTACTTACGTCTGCTGCATCGAAACTTATCTTGTTTTTTGTCAGTGCCTTCCAGGGAAATGTATCTGTAAGGTATGAGTATTCCACTGCTTTAACCGTTCCTGTATCGTATGGACTTATTATGGTTTTAAGCCGTCCAAAATTATCATATTCCTTAGACAGGGTGTTTCCGTTACTATCGGTTTGGGATGTTTCAACGCCATATCTGTAGTCATAGCTTAGAGTGGAGGTATATGAATCTCCTCCATAAATACTTGAAGTATCTATCTCTGTTACATATCGGTGAACTTCATTATCATAAGTATATTCTTTTCTATAACCAAGGGGATCTTCTACAGAGCTTAAGTTTCCATAATTAGCATCATATCCGAAGGTATATTCAGAGAAGTCATAATCGTTGTAATAGCTTTTTAAGGCAGTAAGATTTCCGTTTCCGTCGTAAGTTCCTTCTCTTTTTCTTATTATATCACCGGTCGAATCTTTTACTGTCAGACTTGTCGGAAGACTCATTAAATAATTACTGTTATGGTCATCTGAATAGATTATATTCAATGTTATATCATCATCCGGATCTGAGTAGATTCCTGTATCTTCCATACGAATAACATTCCCCAGGCTGTCATAAAAGTATTGTTTTTCTGTTTCGATTACATCAGAATCTGATACATCAAAGGTTCTGCTTATTTCCGTAGAAAGGTATGGGTACTTTACGTCTCCGTCAGTATAGGTTCCAATACTTCTCAGGCTGTAGCTGTTCTCCTGTTCAAGGAAAGTTATTCCGTTTTCATTTTCTATTACTGTTGAAGAAACAAGTCCTTTTGTATAGTAATTATCATTATTATAGATTGTTGTTGTAACAGATCCGTCTCCTTTGGTTACTGATACTTCATGAAAACCGTAGAATTTCCTCTCTCCTCTGTCATAGTATCCATCTTTGTAGTCAAAGGTTTCCGTGTAACTGTGTTCTCCTGCCATAGTCGGATCATCCTGATAACCGTCGTTCTTTGTTACTTTAGTAAGGACATATCGGTTCTGAGGCATGTCGACAGTGTTTCCCCTTCGGCCGTATTCGAGGTCCATGTTTCCACCTGTGGGCATGGTTATTTTATTAAGGAGGCCTGTCATTCCCATACTATTGATTTTTATCTTTAACTCATCACTTCCAGTTCTTTTAAGAACATGATCTGGAAGACCATCTCCATTAATATCCTTCATGGAAAGGCTGGTTGTACTCACAGCATAAGACCCGTTTATACCTGGAATTACATCAAACCCAAACCTGAGTAATACCAGGTAGGCTTTAAAATTTAAATGCAGACTGGCTCCCAGATTGATTGATATACCGTTTGTATAACTTATGGCATCATCAATTCCAAGAGGATTGATAATGGAAAAAAATGGATTATCTTCTGCATTGGAAGGAAGAGCAGAAGGGGTAAGATCAAGTTTTCCCACTAAAGGTAAATCCAGGTTGCTAAAAGAACCAGAATTTTCACCAATAATAGATTCAAGGGCACTTGTTATATCTGGAAATCCATCAGGATCCCAATCCGGACGGTATATTCTTGTTTCATCATCAGCAAACTCATCCCCCATATTAAATCGTACCCGGAAGAAATCCTCAGCAGGTTTTTTAACTACCTGATCGGACAACCCATCGCCATTAATATCCATAAGCTGCGACAGAGTTCGATTAGCAGAGGCATTAAAACCTACACTTGCTATCGATACTGATACACCAGTACCAAGACTACCGGAATTACTAAAGCTTATACCCTTTGCAGTTTTTGATAAACCGGAAGCAATCACAGTACCTTCATAAAGATCCTCATCTATCCCGCTGCCAAAAGAAACAGCTGGATCTGCAAAACTATTATCACCCTTATTAATAGCTACATTGTACACCCCTGATCCACTCCTCTGAATATGGTCAGGAAGTCCGTCTCCTGTGACATCAGTAAATCCCTGGGTATTAAAGGAAACACCCGCTGTTCCGTTAAAACCGGAGAATCCAAATCCCCCTCCCGATCCACTGTCAGGGGTTCCAATTCCTGTCGATTTCACCCTGCCGGAAGGTGACATTGCCGGTTCAATCCCAGGGAAATGACTGCCGGGAGAAGCTCCGAAACCGTAGGTCAGATTCTCACTATACGAAAGATGCTTGACGGGACTTGAATAATCAACTACAGAACCAAATCCGGTTCCATTTCCTTCTACAACTGAAAAACTACCTGAACCATCTTTATCTGAAGTATAGGAGATTATATCAGGATACCTATCACCGTTTATATCCATTACATTCTGGTACTGCCATGATGTTCCTTCATTTTCACTTAGTGATAAACTTAAAGAACCAACACCAAAATCCAGACTTCCTTTTATATCTCTTGAAGTAGATTTTCCAGAACTTAAATATCCTATCTTTCCACCCTCCATGGGTTTACTCCCTCGCGGAACATTAAAATATGTATCTCCTCCATTTCTGTCAGCGTGCAGCAGGTTTCCTTTTATTGCAGGTGCAAAGTTGTAGCTTACACTTACCGGCTCTCCCTCTTCAGTGAAGTCAGATTCCGTATACGAACTTGCATCCATAATAAGGCTCCACTTATCCAGTATAAAAATCTGATCTCTCCCCACGGAAGTTTTAATAGGATCATTATTATCTTTTATATTCTGTTTCATAGGAGTAAAGTATTTCGGACGGATTACTTCTCCCGGACCGTTCTCAGGAGGAATGGCGTGGAGCTTTTCATTTTGGAAAAGACCATGATAGCCAGTCCAGACACCGTAATACCAACCGGCTACTCCTCCGCTGAATATCTCAAAACTATCAGGTATTCTGTCCTCAGGAGTATTTTCAATAAGTTCAGTACCAATCAGAGCACTCTCGTTATATATATTTTCAGGATAATTTATTAGATTTTCTGAACTATAGTCAGATTCTGAATAATAGTTATGAATATACTTAATTAAATATGAACTTCTCCCAAGGTTATCAAAATATGGAATGCTGACAGTACCTGGATTTGTATGGTTCAGGGGGCCGGTTCCTTCCGGAACAGGATTATCCACACTTGAAACTGCAGCTGCACTTTCATAAACAACAGGGAGCACTGCATTGGAATAATACCGTAAGCTTCTGTTAAGAGTTGTAAATACACTTAAATCCAGTCCTGAAAAGAGAGTGGATATCTCAGTTAACTCAGTACTGTTTAATCCGGATCTTATGGTAAACAGCCCTTCAGCCTCATTGTATTCATAATAAGGAAATTCAATTTCATCCCTTAAATATTGACGGCATGCAGTCTCAAATACATTCTTTTCTGCTTCTGTAATATTATTTTTTAGAATAAAAAAGGTATCTGAATCATCATTTACAACTTCGTTAAAAAGACTTTGAATATCAGCCTTTTCTTCAAAATAATCTGTATATTCAGCTTCACTTAAAGCAATAATTCCGACACTGTTTGTGTTTCCGGATAAAAACAATGGATTATCATGTATGGAAACCCCGTCATCACTTAAAGTATCAAAAATAAGGACAAGACGTGTTTCATCCGGGATGCTTATACCTGATACAAGATCATATCTTTCTATGGGAGGTATTTCAGGGGATCGTGAGTAAATTTCTTCAAGGAAGACTTTATCTTTAGTAGATGCAGAATTGTAGACAGATGCATACTCTAAAAGAGGCAGCAAGGTATAATTTGCAGGTAAATTAACTCCAGGCAGTATAACATTCAGATGATCAAGCTCTTCCGGCAACATTGGATCTTTAAGTATGTACTCTTCGATATCGGATACTTCCGGATATCGATCATAAACTGTCTGAAAAAAGTTCTTATCCTCCTGGACATCTATTGTTCCATAAATCGTGTTATAATCGGAAATACTCAAACTGGTATGAGAAGGGAAATATACAAAGTCATAACCGGATGTAACTGCATCAAGAACTTCACTATCATATATATCCGAGGGCAAACCGGTTAGAACACTTTCAGGATTGCTTAAACTATAGCTGTGTTTTATTCCGTTCCGTAAAAAAGAAGCACTTATTCCACCGGCAGATTCAGTTACCACAGATCCAATAATAACACCCGAACCCTGACTGCCTGTACTAACAAGCTGCAGAGCACCATTGTCAGGAACCAGACTTAAAGTCGCAACAACTTCATCTCCTGTCTCATTATAAATCCTATCAAGAAGAATCTCCCCATTGTAAAGTTCAGCTCCAGGGGTCATGTTATCTTCAGTTATATCTATTTTAGGTTCAATACTTATCAAAGGAGCCGATTTAAGAAAACTTCTGGCTCCGCCGGACTCTTCAGGCAAAACACTGCTTCCTGAAAAGTCAGTATAATAAAACAGGCTATGTCTCTGAGACAGGCTCGATTCCAAAAGAAGATAGTTTCTTACTACATTATCAGCACCATTGTTCAGCCGGATAAAATCTCTAAATTCGGGTCTGTACAAAAAAGAATCTATAAGAGCAGCCTTCTCTCCAGGGATAATTTTATCATCAGAATTATTATTATTATCTGTATAAATAATTTCAGTATCACTCGCTCTATTAAAAATTCCGGTAAATATATCTTCCGATATTCTTGCTGGAACAAATAGTCCATATTCAATAACAGCTGCAAGTGAAGTACTATTCAGATAGTTTCTCCAGTCGGATTTAAGAGTATATTCCCATCTCTTTTTGGGCGGATCATCCTCATATTGCACATAAGCTGAATTATAAAATCTATCAAGTCTGTCATCGGGCAGAGAGTTATAATAAAGTTCTTTAAGTTTTATAATTGAGGGATCATCCATTTTTTCAAAATAGTTTATATCAGTGTAGGCTATATTAATGTCCCAATTAATATCATCTTCCCTTGAATCAATTCCGGCATCCATATGAAAAAATAACTCGTCCCCTTCTTCAATATTGTAGGAACGGGTATCTGAACCCTCAGACTGATCTGAACTCAAATGAATACTGAATTCAGGATATCCACCATCCGGATATGTTATTGCTGCAACACCATCTTCAGAAACAAGACTACTGTCCAGAAGGTTCATGGATTGACTGATCTCTATTCTCCCACCTGTATATGCCTTCCATTTCCGAAGCGGTTCCTGACTGTAATATGTACGAAGATAATCATCCTCGTTTATATTCTCAGATTGTGTCAGACTTACATATGTCCCATAGTCTGTCGGAGTAAAACTGTCTGTTGTGTTTCTGTAATATTTACTGCTGTCTGCAATAAGATAATCTATTCGTCCATCACCATCTATGTCATTAAACGAACTCTTACTCTTCATCCAGTTGTTCTGCATAGATAAAGAACCGCTGAGCACTCCAGCAGTTACTGAAAGCCCCAGATTGTATCCCAACTGACTATTTCTGTTTAAAAGCCCAGGTAAACCAGGAAGAGAAATATCATTGTCAGTACTTGTATCAAATCCATTTCCTGTATTCTGATATCCTCTTAAAACTCCGCCATCTTTCCATACTGCATCAGGCAGGTTATCTCCATTAATATCCAACAAAGTTGATTTTGTAATAGTATTTGAATAATTAACCCCTCCGCTTACTCCCAATGAAAAAAGACGTCTCCACCCCCATTTAAACCATCTTATTCTTTTAAAAATATCGACAGATACTCCTAAATATAAACTGGCGCCAATTCCGAAGGTACGAGTCTGGTTGAGTCCTGGGAAAGTGGGGCCGGAAACAGCTCCCCATTCAATTGTTTCATCTCCAAACCCATCATAGGCAATAATACCAGTTCCGGCATCATGGATAGATAATTTATTATAATCAAACCCATAGCCATAAAACTCATTCCCACTGCCATCAAGCTCAGCAAAACTATTTAATACCGTTTGTCCAAACTCATTTTGTTCATATGTAAACTCATAGGTACGAATAACTTCAGTATTGTAATAGATATCAACACTGTCGAGTCTTCTTACCAGTTTGGATACAAAGGTACCCCTTGCATCTATTCTTCTGTCTGGTCTGGATTCAGACGTATTAAAAACAACCTTATAGGGACCGGAATTACTGGTACTGACATTATTATTTCCTGAATAATGGATCTCTTTTAAATAGGTATATTTATTATCACTGTCATAATCATAGATATAACTTACAAAGTTTCCATTGGTGTCTGTCTCTTTTGTTAAATACCAGGTATAGGTTTTTGTATGGTTATTCCTATCAGGGCCAATCCATCCTTCCTCTGTACCGAATGTCTGAACTCTTCCATTTTTGTCCGTTACTTCCCAGTAATCAACTCCACCTTCGAGTTTTCTTATTATTCTTTTAAACTCTTTCTCTATACGTGGACGATAGGATTTTGGGAAACCGGAACCGGATATAAGAACAAGTTCTTCACCACCGAGAATATAGGTGTCACTATCGTCGTAGTCAGGAAGACCAAATTTTGTATCCGTTGTAATAGATGGAACGGAAATATCAAAGCCCCTTCCCATCCAGCTGTTTGGACTGTCGCTGTTGTAGCTTAAAGAAAGGTTCGGATATGCGCTTCCCAGTCCTTGCGGCAGATTCAGAGCTATCTGAAAAGATGCGCTTCCCTGTGAATCTGGTGTAAAACCTTTCAGGTTCATTACTCCGGAAGACGGGTTAGCAGCTTCCAGGTTTTTTATGCTGTTAATATCGAAGTTAACCGGGCCGGGACTTTCCGGCATTTTAAGGGTTCCGTTTATCATATCTGTAAAATGGTCTGTCAAACTGACAACAACAGTTTTCTCTTTATCGATTTCTATCCGAGGAAGGCGTTCCCAGGTATTGCTGTTTTCATCAAAAAAATATGTAAACAGATTGGAAAGGGCTGTTTCCGATTCGAGAAGAGCCTTACTAAAGGGTATTGAAATTTTGATATTTTTTTTAAAATGAATACCGTCCGGTAAAAAACGATAAGATTCTGCACCTGTTGTTACATTTCTTATTGTTTCGTTAACACGAGGGGCAGATTTAAGCTTTATTATCTCTATGGTTACCTCTTTATCTACCGCTCCGGCAGGAATCTCTAATTTTATCCCATCGTATACAAGAATACTTTCTACATCCGGTGTTATTTTTTGGGAATAGAACTCTACAGGAGAATCAGAGACAGGTCTTTGCTTCTGTAGAGACGCAAGAGTCTGAGTCTCTGCAGCAGATTCAGGAACCTCGTTTTCAGAGGGTGATGCTACCACTGCAACAGGAATATATCTCTCTGCCGGAGTCTTATGGGTAAAGATATCTTTATAGACTTCTGCATTATCTGCAAGAAGGGGAAAGGGTACAATTGACATTATAAAAAGAACCAGAATTGTAAAAGATATATTTTTTCTTATATTATTCATTAATTATAGGCTCCTAATTATTTTTAAATGTTATGGAAACCGGAATGTTTGGAAAATCATCCAGTGGAGAAATAACAACGATATATCCATTTTTACCCTGTGTATGAAAGGGCGCATCATCATCCCGGAATGTAGATACCAGGACACCATTAAAACTCAAATCGAATTCGCCTGTTCCCGAATCGTAGGTAATATCAATAATATTTATCTGGTTATAACCGGATTTCAAACTGGCTGCGTCATCCCAGAATTGTAATACTGTAAACAGATTGCCGGTTAATTCTCCGATTATGAACTCTTTCTTTGTATTTATGAGTACAACCAGCATCGTATCATCATGACTGCCGAATACTACACCATATCCTGCCACATCGTTCCCGCTGAGTTTGGAAAGTGTCACATTCAGATTAGTAAAAGGGTCAGACACTAAACCTTCCTGACTCCACAATGTGTACCCGAATTGTTCTGAGTACTTTGTATCATTTGTTGCAAACTCAATTACCCCTGTAACACCATCCTCTACAAAAAGAGAGGAGTTCTCTTCTATTACAGTCACATCCTCATGATCTTTAACTGCAGACGGTATGGGAGTAACAGAACATCCGATTGTAAAAATAATTAGCAATATTGTAATTGAAGTATTTATTCGAATTAACTTTTTATTTTTCATCATTATCTACCTGCTTAAAGACTTTGAATTGAATTTAAAGACACCCTGTAATTTATAAGACCACCACCGCCAAGAGTAGGATCACCAATAAACTCTGAAGAATTTGGTGAGATTAAAAAGTAAAAGGTTTTCTCATTATAAGAGTAGTTCTCTATTGGTATCGCATTACTGTTTATTATTGTTTCGGACACATGGCCTTCAAGATAATAATTCATCCAGGAGTCAGCTCCGGAACCTAATCCATCTTGAGTGACAACAATCATGGCTTTTCTTCTGGGAGGAACTGTAATTGAATACCAATCAAAATCTTCTATTTCCTCACTATCATTGGAACGGTAATAATATAGGTTTGCATCAAGATCCCATACAAGTGTTGTTGCCTTCTCTTTTATATTATTCCCTTCCAGATTATCCTGAATTACATTACTTCCCACACCAAGTTTTGGATCAGAAGGCCCAAACAACACTGTTCCCCGTACTTTGCCCAGAGTATAGAGATAACGATGTTCACCTGTAATATCTGTATCTGTTAGAGAAAGGCTCGTTCCCTGATAGAGGATTTCATAAACCGGGACAAGAGTATCTTCTGCCCTGTAGAGAATATATTCATCAGCTCCAGGATCTGAGTTCCAGCTTATTTCTATTGTTTCTTCTTTTTCGAAAGAGACTACAGACGGTCCCTCGACAACAGGATCTGTATTAACACGGAGCATATCGCTTAACAGCCCTTCAGAACATGACAACAACAAGAGTGAAAATAGAAAAATTACTAAAAATTGAACCTTCATCCTAATCTCCTTTATCCATTGGATTAAATCTGTATCTGCAATAAAAAGATGGTTCTATCGAAAAAAGTATATTGTTATAAAAAGCCGTATGAAGACGGGTTGCAAACCCTAATGAGAGCCGTTTATCAGTAAATAGATATTCATACCCAATGGAGGTGGACAAAGAAAACACGGCGCTTTTTTCACCCACAACACTTCCATACAGACGGTCCTGAAAGAGTATGTCCAGCTGTAGTTCAGGTGCAATCTGCAGGACAATTTTATTCCTGTAATGCCATGTTGCAGATAAGGAAACAGGAAATCCCATCCTAAGTAAATGAAGAGAGTAGCTTTCAAAACCCTCTTTGTTCATTCCCAATGAATAGTCCAGCCCAATGCCGTATCCCAATGCAAAAGTAAAAACATCCCATTTTAAAAGAGGGTTTATTGGTGTCAGGCTGCTGCTTAAATGAACTGACACAAGTCCCATAAGCGATTCTGCCCAGGGATCAAAAGGCATCCAGTATCCAAGTCCCGTTTCAATATCGATAACACCATGTTCTTTTTCCTCCTCTGATTTCCTTTTTGTTATACCAAGAGTTTTGTAAAAGTAAGCGATAATTCTCGAAGACATTGTATGAACCAGGTCCCTGTAACTTGAAGTTGTATTCTTTGCATAAAAAATATTTTTAATTTCACCGGCCTCCCGGTCATAGAGCTTTACTTCAAAGTCATAGTAGTTTTCTGTTACTTTTATAAAACCATAGAGAATAAAGTTAACATTTTCAGATTCACTTAAAGCTGCTGTATCTAGAATCGATTTAGGAATATTATTGCTATTTGTTCTTGAAATAGAGAGTACACCTTCTTTATCCGTTTCTCTTAAACTCTTAAACAGATCCCTTTCAATATCATTTTCTGTAAAAATACTTCCATCAGGACTATACTGATAAAGGTTTGCCAGACATAAATCGAAACTCCAAATTGAAATTGTGAGGGAAATATATATTATAGATATTAGAAGCTTTTTTATTCTCATTTACGGTCTTCCGCAAGCTTCTGCAGGAAATCCTGGTATTGTATTAAAGAATCAGCATTGCCCTCTTCTCTTTTAATACCGACAAGAACATTTAGAACAGTTAGCTCTTCATCTTTTGTAAGAACATTCTCTTTAAGAAGAAGAATCAGATCATTTTTTATCCCGGAAAAGTTACTTTCGTCCCCTGGGTTCTGGTAATAGAGGGAAGCATTAAAATAACAGATAGCTTCTACATTAAATGGATCTATATCGAGAATCTTTCTATATACTTTAACAGCTGCTGTGAAATCTTCATCTCTATACTTGACTGAACCTTCATTTAGAAGCTGTTGAATCTGAATATCCGATTCCACAAGAGTATTGAGAAAGAGTAAATTCTCAGCTGTTTTTTTATTCTTCACTTCCTCTATATAAAATGTTATTAGACTCTTCACTTCGTCTATTTCCATACGACTTGATTTTCTTAAATCAAAAAAAGCAATATCAAATTTCCTGTTACGCTTCTCAGCATCTTTGGAGAGTTCTGTGATTTTTTCATTCAGATGTAAACTGAAACCTGATATTGTTTCTTTGGTATTCTGTTGATTTTCTTGAACCAGAGTAACTAAATTTTCATTTTGTCTGGAAATACTTTCCAGTTCATTATTAACTTCATTAATACCGGTTATTGTTCGAAAGAGATCTATCGTCAAAGTAATAACAATAAATATAAGCAAACATACTGTTATAAAAATAAACTTTTTCACCAACACCACACTAGTAATAATTTTTTTGGTTCTTATAACTGTAGTACTGGTGAATTTACGATGCTGCTTCAGAAAACTGGGAAAATTTAAAAAAATTTAATTGTATGGTGTAAGAAGTAGAAAACTATATTAGATAATTGTAAAACCATGATAGAATAAGTAAAATAGATGGAATTTGTTTGATTGTCCTGAAGATCATAATTAGTTATATATATCATCCGGCCAATTCATGGGATTGGATTTTATAAATTCTGATATCCGATAATATGATTCTTCATTTCGAATGATATGTTCGTAGTAATTCCGTTGCCATACAGGGGCAAAGGGGATATTTCGTAAAATATTTATTTGTTTTGTGACAGTTGATTTATAACCGGCAACCATGGAACCGATTGTTTTGTGTTTTGGTCCTGGTTCTTTTATTGCTGGAATTGCCATTGGTGGGGTGAATGGTTTGCCCGTAGGGGCGACCGGCCGGTCGCCCCTACCATCGATAATTTCAACAATCCCGTGAATATGGTTTGGCATGACAATAAATCTATGCAATTCAATTTCCTTCCGTATTTTTGGTGTTTTCATCCATTCATTTTTTACAATATTCCCATATTTATTTAAAGCTATTTCCCCATTTTTGATAATTCCAAATGTATGTTCCTTATCCTTTGTACAAATTGTAACAAAATATATTCCTGATTGTGAATAATCATATCCTTTTAATCGTATAGAACGACGATGATGTAATTCCGGATTATATATCATACCACCACACACACTTTACCACACTTGTAATAATTTTTTTGGTTCTTATAACTGTAGTACTGGTGAATTTACGATGCTGCTTCAGATATTAGGAAACATTATTAAAATAACTTAACTATTTTATATTAAAAGCATACAGCCTATAACTGTAATCCGGTTTCATTCCACTCTCTGTAGAGTTGCTTCCAGTTAAAGGCAAACAAATAATGATTGCCTCTATTTTAGTACGCTCAGTAGCAATCTCCACTTTCCAGAACCAGGTCTTTGTTCCAAGATGATGAAATACACGTTCCTGCAAGCCTTCGGTTTCCATAAGACCCTGCAAATCAACCATAGTAATTTCATTACCCATTCTTAAGGTAAGGAGAGTATTGTAAATTGAACTGTTATTATCAATAACCTCTCCACCATATGGATAGGCCAGCACCTGTTCCAGGATAAACTCAGGAATAAAATGAACATTCATTTCGGGTAGTGTACTTATTATAGGATAGATAGCTTCATAATCACTTCCGGCAGCGTTTAGAAGTTCTTCTTCCGTAATAATATGCTTTTCAGCCAATGCTCCTGCTATGAAAGTATGAAAGCTTATCGCCCCACCCGAATCCTCTGTTACAAGCTCATACATGTCCTTTAACACATACTCATAGGCAGTATTTACGTTCAGGTAGCTGTAAGGAGTAAATAAGGTTTCCAGTGCTTCAGGATCTATCAATTCAGAATAGCCGGACTCTATATCAATTATGTATCCGACCTTCTCTCTGTTGTTTTTAAACATATCAGAAGAAACACCGTTTAACAGAAATTTCTTAAGATCAGTTCTTTCAAAAAATACAGATCTTACCCAGTTCGGATTGATTCTGCTTGATACATCAGTCAACTTTATATACTCATATTTAGTCGACTGGCCTTCGATATAACTCCAGACAGGATCAGTCGGGGAATCAGATTCCGGTGTGGGATCACTTTCAAGCTGTTTGATTACTGCTGCAACCTCTGCCTTTAGAAGAATGAGATCCTGCTGAATTGCTTCATTTTTTTGATAATATTTCTGAGTCAGGGATATCCCTGTACTCAGTCCTAATACCGAGAGGCTCAAAATCAGGAGGATAAGCATTGTCTGTATACTCGAAAAACCGTTCTCGGTATCTTTCATCTTCTATTTTTCACTTTAGTTCGGTGCTGCGAGTCTCGCACCTCACTCATTAAATACTTCTCTTCCAATGGCCCCGAAAGTACATTGGAATTTTACATCTTCTCTTTTTGTTTTTTTCACATTGATGGATAATCCAATAGTCCGTGACCCAATGTCTTTAAGGATATCAAACTCTACTCCATCATATCCATTGAATACTGTACTCCCCTCAGGTGTAGTTATCTTAAAGGCTGTATCCAGGGTTTTCATTTCAAGAAAGGAGTCTGCTTGCCCATTCCAGTATGGAACACTCATACTACCAGCTTCCTCAGTAAGTTCAATATCACTTATCCAGAAGGGAATCCCGACTTCCCCAACTGATTTTCTAAGAACCCTTTCCAGCTGAATCAGCTCTTTATTCCAGCGATTAAGGTCCTTAACATTTCCGGTAAAACTAACTGTATCAGAAAAAACCATAAAAACAGGAATACCTATCAGAGAAACAAGAGTAATGGCAATAAGTGTTTCTATCAGAGTAAACCCTTCGTTAGTTCTGATCTTCAAAAAGTTCAACAGCACTCCTGTTTCTTGTTTCAATAGATCTGGTAATTTTTACATTCGTTTTTACCGCGGAACCTCCGGCATTGAGGGCAAATACAAGAATTTCAATAATAACAACTGAGACAACAAGAAGGGATATAACAGCATCCAGAAGAAAAAAACCCTCCGTCGATTTAGACCCTTTCAATTTAATTCTCCCAGGAAGTGATATCCCTTGCATCTCCTTCACCTCCTGGTGTTCCATCTGCTCCAGGAGAGCTTATTCCATAAGGTAATCCATTGGGCCCTGGTACTACATATTCATAATCATTTTCCCAGGGGTCCTTCGCAAGATTCTTTTTAAGATATGGTCCGTCCCAATTCTTTGGTATCGGTTCAAGAATGGGTTTCTCCCATAAGGCTCCAAGTCCCTGTTCCTCTATAGGGTAGCGCATGTTATCCATGAAATAGGTATCTAAAGCCATGGAAAGATTTTCTATCTGCGTTTTGGCCGCAACTATTTTGGCTTTGCCAACATACCTGAAAGCCATGAAACCCACAGTACTTGTAAGAATTAAAACAATAGAGATAACTATCAGAGTTTCAACGAAAGTCCATCCATCTTCATTCTTTATCAAGGCTTTTAGTTTTTTAATACTGGTCTTAATATTGGCTCTAAACTTAATTTCAGTCATTATTTTCCCCTGTTGTCTCTTTCGTTATTTCTACTGTATTTATTTCGGATGCCATTTCTTCCATAAGGCTCTCAAACTCCTCATTTCTATTTGGCGGAGTAAAATTCTGCAGCAGTTCCAATGCTTCTGCCTTCTTATTTAGTCCATAGAAAAGTACTTTAGCCTGGGTCATAATAATATAAGGGTCCCCTGGATGAGTTTTTCTTAATAAATCTATCTCCTCAAGGGCCCTTGTGTATTCTTTTATTTCCGAAAGATATACAACATTCAGATATTTGAAACGGATATCATCTGAATTGATTTTGGATGCTCTCTCCAGAAAGTACTTCGCCTCTGTCATTTTACCAATATTCAAAGCGTTCTCAAGATTATCAAGGATACTCTCAATCGAAATGAGAGTAGAATAAAGAACCTGGTCCCTGTTTGAAAAGTTCAGGACCATCTGCACTTCTTCAAAACCCTCTTTAGTTATCACAACAGAATGATCCCCACGGGATACTGCACTGAACAGAACCCTTCCGTTTATGTCAGTTTGAGAATATTTTTCATCATCAAGCAATACCCGCGCTCCGACAACGGGGGAACTTTCCGAATCATAAATCATTCCAAATAAGGGAGCCTCAGAAAACTGGCTGAAACCACCAGCATCCACACTCTTACAACCGGAAACTAATGTAATAATCAGTAATAAACTGTAAATATATCTCTTCATTTCTTATCCACCTGGAATGTAATTTCATTATTCTTAAATGTATATCCTGTCGACTCAACAGAAAGCAGTGTGATACCTGCCATTTCAACTCCTTCCTCAAGAAGAAGCAGTCTGTTTGTATCCATATTCCGGAAGGAATAAATTATTGCCTCGTCAGTTTCAATCATTCCCACAAACTGCAATGAGGGAGGAGCCACAGGGGGAATAGATTCAGTTACAATTTTTGTTTCAACTATCACCGGAATCAACTGTTTTAGAAAAAGTGATTCAAGGTTATATGTAAATTCCGGAACACTCGTACCCTTTGCACTGTCTCTATATTCATACTCTTTCCGGGGTTGTGAATTACTACTTTCTAAAATAATATCCGCTAAGAAGACAGTAAGCCCAATATAGAGAAAAACAACCAAAGAAATAATTATTATAGAAACAGATCGCAAAAGACCTTGCAGATTGATATTATGCATATGTAATCCTGATTACGAGTGTAGACTGTTCCCCCGGGGATTTTGCATCTATCTTAACAAAATTAATACGATATCCTTTTTTAGAAAAAGAGAGCTCATAAATCAATTTTATAATCGACCCTGGCTTTCCTTCGGCAGTAAGGGCAAGTTCTTCTCTGTTTTCTTCACCTTCCAGACGGTAGCTAATCACCTTGATTCTATTTTCTTTAAGAAGGAGGAGAACTTCTTCGGTCATTTTAAGTGTATTAAATTCCCTGTCTTCACGTATAAAAGCTTTTTCTACAGATACTTCTTCCTCCAGTTTTGAAATTACAAGCTTTAAAGAAGTGTTATTATAAATAGAACTATCCAATTCCAGGGCATTCTCTTTCTTCTGCTCAAGGAGTTCCATTTTCTGTCCAATGTCCCATATCCAGAATCCTGCTGAAAAAGTATTTATAACAGCCAGAGTAATAAATATAAAAACAATAATTTTCTTTTTCACTGTTTTATCTCAACCCAGACTGTGTAACTTTTATTACCATCCTCCAGGGTACGGATATTGGATGCTCTTACATTACCAAACTCTTCCTTAATACTTTCCAAATCACTAAGTGCACTTCTACTTCTAAGAGTCAGAGTCAGGTCCATACCTTTAAGTGTAAATGATAATAATAGAGAATCTAAATCTATTACCTTTCTGGTTCGAAGAAGGAGATTATAGACATTTATTGGAGCATTTCCCCTGATCTGTTTTAACTCATCATCCAGTTTTTCAATTATTCCAAGGGCTTTCTGGTTATGTACGGTCTCCATACGAACATCTGTAATTTGTGAATCTACCTCAGTCACTGCTCTTACAAGGTCTTGCTGCTTCAAGACGGTCATTGCTAATAGATGGAGGGAAATGATGAAAGCAGTAATGGTAATAATCGGTGTTATTTTATCAGATTTTGTTACCCTTAATTCATGGAAATAGATCGTATCATTTCTGATGGAATCCAGAGTTTCAGAAAATTTCTTTGTCCTGCCGTTCTTTCTTTCCCATTCCAGCATTTCATTATTGGGGTAAATGGTCATAAGTTTTTCAGGATTGAATATTTCGTTTTCTGATAACAGTGAATCCTGAACAGAAAACCCTTCCGGATCATGCCTTTCTATTCTTTCCGGGATTCCATTTACAAACTTCCATATCTCCACCATATCAGGATAAAAAATAATAAGAGTAGAGATACTTTGTAATTCCATCTTAAACAGAAGCTGCAGAGGTAAAACAATACCCCTAAACCTTTTATTACCCATAGCTTCGTTTATGTTCTTCTTCTTAAGAATGTATAGAACAATCTTCCATCCTGCCTCAGTTTTAAAGGGGATGAAATCAAAGAATACATCTTTACTGCCGCCCGGATAAATTTTAATTATCTGATAGCGAACCATATCACGGAGTTTATTGACCGCGACCGGAGGTAAATTCAGTATTTTTGCAAAGCTCATCTGTCTGTCAGGCAGTATATAAAACTTTTGTTTTGGCTCTATCCTACCCGCAGGAGTAGTACCGCAAAGGTTTATCAAATTTCTATCTAAGCCATTACTATTATAGTAAAACAATTTAATTTTCATTCCAGGATTGTCCCGAAAGTAGAAAACAGGGGAATAATTACCATCATCACAATTCCAAACACTATTCCCCCTGTAAATATTATTAGAGCAGGTTCTATGAGACTCATAAATCTCGTCGATTTCTTCTCCAGTTCATTCTCATAATAATCCGACAACTGGCCGAAAACTTTTTTCATACTGCCGGTTCTCTCTCCAACAGAAATCCATTTGGAAATTCTGAGAGGGATAATATTCTCATCAGAGAGAGCGATCGAAAGACTGGTACCTTTAAGAACTTTCTCATGGACGAGGATAAATGCTTCCTTTATAGCTGCATTGTCAGCAGTACCCGTGACCTCGGCCAGGGCATCTTCCACGGTTACACCGCAGGATGTAAGCGCATCCAAAGTAAACAGAATGTTCAGGAAGTGATTATCTTCACTGAAAGATCCAATAAAAGGCACTTTAAGTTTCAACCAATCGACAGTAACCGCAAAATTACTATTTCTTTTCCGAAACGCAGATATGACAACACCTAAGATTACTACAAGAGGAATTGTAATAAGAAAACCAGTAAAAATTCCCTTCGAAAATGAAAGAACCTGACTGACCTCATCGGGAACACCGGAACCGAGATCGATAAATATTTCCGACATTTTAGGTATGATAAATGTTGAAATAAGTATCATACTGAATACGGCAACAGACAACACAATAACAGGGTAGATCAATGAACTGACAAGCTTCTCACTTATTCTTTTCTGCCTGATAAGATAATCATTAATCTTCCGGAATACATAAGCGATATCTCCGGTCGTCTCACCTACCTTTACCATACTCGAATATATAGCAGGAAGTGAGGGACCTATATTCCTGATACTTGAATAAAATGAAGAACCGGCTTTTAAGTCTTTTTCTATTGCATAAACCAGAGCGTTGACTTTAATATCCTTAGTAATTGTTTTCAGGATTTCAAGCCCATCCTTTACACTCAAGCCTGAATCAAGAAGCATTGATAACAGAGCAGTGAATTCGGCAATTGTCTTTTTTGAGCTATAGGCTTGTCCTTTGGTGTTCTTTGCAGCCTGCTCCCGAATGGAAATAGGGAAGTACTCTTCCTTCTGAAGTTCTGACTGAATGGCTGCAGGAGAGCTGCCCTGGCGGACAAATTTCAGGATCTTCCCGTTCTTATCAGAAACCGTGCATTTATACCTGTTCATCAGACTGTCATTACCATTTCAAGCTCTGCAAGGGTAGTCATACCCTCTTTTATCTTTATAAGACCATCTGAAAATAAAGTGACCATTCCCGTTTTTTTCAAATATGCTTTTATCTCAGAATGTTTTGCGCCTGCTGCAATCAGACGTTCAATCTCTTCATCCCAGGAAAAATACTCATGAATAAGTGTCCGTCCATGATACCCTGTTCCATCGCAGCTGTCACATCCAACTGCATCAAAGATGTATTCAGGTATGCTTCCGGTTTCCCTGAAGAACTCTTTCTCAGCAGAACCGATTTTCCTCTTCTTCATGCAGTCAGGGCACAATTTTCTTACCAGTCGCTGTGCCATGGATGTTTTAAGAACTGCAGCAATCATAAAAGGCTCAATGCCCATATCCCGAAGCCTGTCTATTACAGAGACAGCATCATTTGTATGAAGTGTTGAAAGAACCAGGTGCCCCGTCAAAGCTGCACGGATACATAGATCTGCAGTTTCCTGGTCTCTTATCTCACCGACCATTATAATATTCGGGTCCTGTCTAAGAATACGTTTTAGAATACTTGTAAAAGTAAGTCCTATAGCTTCATTAGTTTGAATCTGATCAATGCCGTCGATCACATATTCAATAGGGTCTTCTATTGTTATTATTTTCTGACTCTCACTATCCATCTCCCGGAGCATGGAGTTCAGGGTGGTAGTTTTTCCGCTTCCTGTAGGGCCGGTAGCGAGAATCAAACCAAAAGGAGTTTTAAGCATTTTCCTGATATCGATGAGACCCTTATTCCGGAGGCCTATTTCATCAAGTCCTATAAGTGCACTTTTTCTATTTAACAACCGGAGAACAATAGATTCACCCCTCGCTGTCGGGACAATAGAAACACGAATATCCTGAGTATCTCCCCCAAGATGGACCGATATTCTACCGTCCTGAGGAAGCCTTCGCTCCATGATATTCAAATTAGACATTATCTTGATTCGTGATGATACTGCCGGAAACATGGAAGGGGATATCTGATTGACTGTCTGGAGGACTCCATCGATCCGGTACCGGACCTTAACAGTATCGGTAAAGGTTTCGATATGAATATCCGATGCCCTTTTGCGAATTCCCTCAATGATAGTACTATTTACAAAATTGATTATAGGCGCATCATTGGCAATTTTATCAAGGAGCAGTTTTTCATTGACCGAAGAAGCCGCTGAAAGATTCTGATCATCAAGTCCCCCGTGAAGTTTCCCAAGATATTCTGAGAGTTCATCATGATCAATTTGCTTATATATAATCTTCTTATCATGAAAATGAAAAAGTGTTTCTCTTAACTCAGTGTTGCCAGGGCTGCAGATACCGATGGTAACGGAAATATCATCTGTCTTTAAAACAATTGCCGAATGGGTTTCTATAAAATCAGAACTGTATTGATTCTTCTCATCAGGAAGAGGCAGGAAATCTGAAACTAATACGCCGTCTATTTCTTCTGGCATCTCTTCTGTCAGTTCCATGAACTCTTTCCCTCGAAAAAACTCTTATAGTAGTCTTTAAAGATCTTGTCACTCGCAAGCCTTTCACGTTCAGGATATTCAATATAGGGAACAATATAGATAATCAATTCTGTATTCGTGGATGTTTCAACTTCACTTGTAAACAGCCATCCCAGAAGTGGGATGCTGCTTAGAATGGGGGTTTTCTGAAGAATTACATCCCTTTCCTGCTGAAGAAGGCCGCTAATTATCACAGGCTTCCCAGATGGAGTGCGTACATGAGTACTTATAACCTTCTCTGAAGTAGGAGGAGGATTTCCTGTTGAAGATGAGACATCTGCGCCCCTCTTTGAAACTGTGGACTTCACATCCATTGTTATCATATTGTCACCGGAAACCCAGCCGTTTATGCTGATTATAAGACCGGACGTAATTTCACGGGTTACACCTGTCGATTGTGCTTCACCTGTATCAGGGTCAATTTCCATATCTCTGTATCTGTAGGTATTGGTGTTCTGAAAACTGATATCCTCACCTGTAAGACCATTCAGGGTAGTGTCGGCCATGATCCTCGCTTCCGTATCACTTATTTTAGCATTTAGATCTATGGCAAACAGATAGCCAAAAGTTGTCACAATATCAAGATTCAGATTTATAAGATTGCCCAGTGTCCCAAGAATGGAAGTCTGTGCTCCCTCCTGCATTATCTCATTACTGGCAGTAAGACCAAATTCTTTATTTTTACTTTCCTGATACTGCACAACAAGAAGTTCATACCTAATCTGAGGAATAGGCTTATCAATATATTCCAGGTCCTTAAGGAATCGATTAAGCTTATCTTTAGAACCCTTAAAAAAGACCATGTTTGGGTCAGCTGATTTGACAATATCATTTTCACTGACAGATGGGGGAAGATTTTTTAACAGATCTTCCGCCCTTATATATTTAAGGTGTATGGCAAGCCCTTCGTTCGGTCTGTCGATCATCCCTGCATAATAGAAAAAGTCATCTGAAAGCTTTTTTGCTGCTTCAAGAATCAATACCCGGGAACTACCTGTTCTAGTAATCTGAAGTTTCTGCAAACGGACAGGAAGCAGCTTTAAAAGCTCATCCACAGTAAGAAAAGAAAGATAAAGTTTTGATACCTGTTTTTCTTCATATTCAGATTCTATTTTTGCAATAAACTCCCTTACAGGACCAATTTCTTCGAAGCTGCCGGAAAGAATAATTGCATTATTTTCCTTGTCGATCTTAAAAATAGAAGAACTTGCAAGCCCCGAAGGAAACAGTGTGGGAAGAAGTTCAACAGGAATATTGTTCAGCTTTATATATTCAACATTGTCCAGTTTTTTAAGGATTTCGTTCCTGGAAACATCAAAGATATAATAGATACCCTTACGTACAGTAAAATCTCCATCACTCCGTTCCAGTAAAAGATGTAATAATTCATCAAACGACTTTTTCTTGAAATGGATGTTTTCCAGAACAGAATCCCCTCTTTTCATCATTGAATATTCATATCCTGATTCTGAAAAAAGCTGTGATAATGCATCAGACAAACGTATTGAATCCACTGAAATTGAAAAAAGACTATTGTCCCCATTAATAGAAGCAGTAATTGTACCGGCAGTCCTTTCGGGAGAAACACCCCGTTCAACCAATCGTCTCTTTACATAGATGTAGTCATCAAGGCTTTCAATTTCATAGTCTGTAAAACGACGCATTACAATTTCTATTACTTTGTCCACAGGAAGGGCATCAGCGTTTACCGTCAGCAAATCACGGGGAAGAGCATCATAAAGAATAGTAGACTTTATTTCTTTTGATATCTTCTCAAAGATCAATCGGGGCTCCACATCCTTTGCAAAAAGTGTTAATGCGCTGGTAGTCTCATTATATTTCACCATAATCTTTGAAACGTAGTAGATTCCATCTTTTTTCCAGAAATAGAGGTCATAGTGGGAAAGAAAATGCTCCAGAGCAGTATCAAGATCGGTATCAGTAAAATAATATGATGCATCCCCATCCACAGTATCATCGGCGATAATGGAACTACCCGTTGTTTGTGCAAGAGTAAACAGGATGTCCTTTATCGACTGGTTTACAAATTCCATCTGCTTTATTTCCTGAGCAGGCAGCAAAATGACAGTTACAGGCAATAGTAATATAAAAAATAATTTTCTCATTATATCCAAACCTGAATTTTTAATAAAATATCATAATTTAAAAAGAATGCAGCAATACTTCCGGCTGTTAAAAAAGGAGCAAAGGGAATCTTCGTTTTTTTATCTATCCTTCCGGATAATAAACCTATTACTGCAAATACAAGTCCAAAAAGAGAGGCCAATCCTGTAGCAACGAACCAACCTGGAAATCCAATAAAGACCCCCATTAAGGCTGCAAACTTTACATCTCCCATCCCAAGCTTTCCTTTTGTTAAAAATCGGATTCCAATAAAAATCAAATATCCTAACAGAATCTCCAATAGTATTCTTATTAACGGATCACCAAAACTAATTTTTCGAAATGCTGATAGTACTACTACTGCCGGAAAAACAATCAGGTCAGGAATCCGCTTCTGTTTAATATCTATTACAGAAGCAGGAACTGAGAAAATCAGGAATGTGGCAAAAAATAAAATAAATTTTATAATCCCCATAACTACTATAACAGGCAAATTTGATTTCCTGCTTCAATGCAAAAAGAGCAACTATGAAAAAACAGTTTTAAAACCCACAGATAAACCTTCCAGCAGCCACCCTTCTTTTATCTCAAACCTGAGGAAAACAGACCCCTCCCCAAATTCCTGATCAACCTTCAGTCTTAACCTGTACTGGTCTACTGGCTCAAAGATTTCTTCCTTATATTTATAAATAATTTCTACATCAGTACCCCTCTTACTCCAACCTGCATTCAGTTCAAATCGTCTCTCTGTGAGGTTATCAAAATTTGAAGTGAACCCAATACTGCCGAATATGGAGAGTCGTCCGGAAATGCCTATCCTTGTGTCAAACTTGTTTGCCACAGATTCTGTTCCATTACTGTCGAAATCAAATTTCTGCCCAAGTTCGCTGGTAAAAATAAACTTTGAATTATCATATTTAATTTTAAGAGAAGAGCCGCCGGAGATGGGAATAAAAGCAACAGGAAGAACAGGGAGATGTTCTTCACTATATTGTAATTTTAGTATAGTTTCCCAATGCCTACAGGGATAAATTCCAATCCAAAAACTGAGTAAATATTTATCCTCTGTCAGGTTTAGATCAGAACTAATGAAATCCGGAGAAGTTATTCCGCCAAAACCTTTAAAACTCAATTTTTCCCATAGTAAATCAATATGAATACGGTTATAAGAACCTGCTTTGTATGTATTACTTCCGGAAAGAGATCCCAGATAATCAATTTTTAATTTATTCCAATCCAGAATTGTATTTATGCCAAGATGAATGGGATCTGTTACAGGGACTATCTGAAAATCACTTGTCCAGTCAGTCGATGGAATATTATTATATTTACCGGTTGAAAGAAAGGCTGTTAGTAAAAAAGGATCTGAGCCAATTGTATAGTGACCTCCAATCCACAAATTATCTGTAAAAAGAATACTTAGACCTGGCCCTTTTTCGATTCCACAGGACAGACCATAAATCCCTCCGGTATAATATGAATAATCTTTTCCAAGGCCTGGTAATTCACTAAACAAATAGGAACCCGCAGATACACTCAGAGGGTTAAATAATTCCCTCCATACTCCCTTTCTTTTTAACCGTCCTGCTCTAATAAAATATGACTCAAATGAAAAGTCCATATCAATATCAGAGCTCCTTATATCCATACCGCTAAGGAAACAAAATGAATAATTCACTTCTTTGAGAATAACCCTGGTAATAAAATCATTGTCCTCCAGCTTGCTGCCTATTACATTCCCAGGCAGTAATAAAGATTTCCAAATATAAAATAAAAGAAAAAATAAAGTAAATTTTATAGTCCTCATAACTACTACAACAGGCAATTTTGTGTTCCTGCTTCAGAGAAAATGAAGGAAAACAGAAAATTTCAACTCTTTCCTATTATTTTGTTGCTTTTCCCTTTACTTCCTGTGAAAATAAGTTATTATCAGCTTTTACCTAAGGAGATGTAATGATTATTTTAACCCTCAACTGCGGCAGTTCCTCCGCAAAATATCAGGTGTACGACTGGCAAAAAAAGGAAGTCCTTGCCAGTGGAATTGTTGAAAGAGTAGGACATGATTCTGTGATCGAACATAACAGGACCGGAGAAGAAAAGTATGTCAAAGAACAGGCCTGTGAGAATCATACCGAAGCAATTCAGCTGATAATTGAAACGATTATAGATCCAAAAGTCGGCGCACTCAAAGATATGAGTGAAATAAAGGCTGTAGGTCATAGAGTTGTTCAAGGGGGAGAGAAGTTCAACAAGTCTTTGATAATTGATGATGAAGCACTTGCGACTTTCAAAGAGGTTTCCGATCTGGCTCCACTGCATAATCCTGCAAATATTCAGGGGATTGAAGCAGCAATGGCAGTTTTGCCCGGAGTCCCGCAGTGTGCTATTATGGATACAGCATGGCATCAGACCATGCCGGAGAAAGCCTATCTCTACGCACTCCCGTATGAGTGGTATAAAGACTACAATGTCAGGAGATACGGCTATCATGGTACTTCTTTTCTATATGTATCAAAGAGAGCAGCTGTACTGTTGGGCAGGCAACCCTCAGAATTGAATTTAATAATTTGTCATATTGGAAATGGTGCAAGTATATGTGCTGTTAAAAACGGTGTTTCTATTGATACTTCCATGGGATTAACTCCCCTTGAAGGTCTTATTATGGGAACAAGAAGCGGAGATTTCGATCCGGCCATTGTTTTTTATCTAATGAATAAGACAGACTTAACTGCTGCGGAAATAGAAAAGGCCTTAAATAAAAAAAGCGGTGTTCTTGGAATTTCAGGTAAGTATACAGACCGGCGTGATATCCAGAAAGCTGCGGCTGAAGGAGATAAAAGATCTGAGCTGGCAATAGATATGGAAGTGTATCGTCTGAAAAAGTATATAGGATCGTATGCTGCTGCTCTGGGAAGAGTAGATGCACTGGTATTTACCGCAGGTGTAGGCGAAATGGCCCCTCTGATAAGAACTAAAGTACTGGAAGGTCTCGATAACCTCGGCATAATAACAGATTCAGAAAAGAGTATGATATCCAAAACAAGAAATGCTGAAACAGATATTACCGGAGAAGGCTCAAAAACGCGGGTGTTTGTTATTCCGACTGATGAAGAACTTGTAATGACTGAGGATGCAGTAGCCCTCGTAGAGGGAAGGTACGATGTGCATACAAATTTCACCTACTCTTTCCAGAGTAGAGATTATGTTAATCCGGTAAGAGCCCATGGTTTAAAGGCAGATATTGAAAAGAAACCGGAACTTGCTGATATTGTAGCAAAAATTCCCTGATATCGATTTGTAATGGCACGATTTATCGTGCCATTATACCGTAGAGACGCACGGCCGTGCGTCTCTACGATTTATATAACATGGCCTTAGCTACAGATTCTGCCTTTTCCTGTCCAACCAGATATTCCAGTATAGCAAATGAAAAATCAGCTGCTGTACCTGGTCCTTTACTGGTTATAATATTACCGTCAACAACTACTTTATCTGTTTTCAGCTCTACAAATTCGCTAAATCCATTTTCAAAACCCGGATATCCGGTAGATTTTTTACCATCAAGAACTTTTAATGGAGAAAGTACAATTGAAGGGGATGCACAGATAGCAGCCACTATTTTTTTATTCTGATAAATACTCTCGATGAACCTTCCTGCTTCTTCTGATTCTGATATATTGTTTGCCCCGGTCAGTCCTCCGGGGATTACAACACCGTCAAAATCAACTGCATCTATCTGCCCGATAGTAGTATCACATTCAATACTGATTCCATGAGAACCAATTATTTTATTATCACCGATACCTGCAATAACAACATCAATACCACCCCGACGGAGGATATCTATAGGAGTAACGGCTTCAACCTCTTCAAAACCATGGGCTAAAATTAGAGCAATTCTTTTCATATCCATTCTCCATTCGTACAGACGCCCAATTTGGGCGTCTCTACACCATATTTTTCTTATTCTTCCTGTATTCTCTTAGATCTTCCGCTGCAGACAGGAGTATTTCTTCTGTTTCCTTCCATCCAATACATGAATCGGTTATAGAAACTCCATATTTTAATTCTTCAAGGCTTCCTGAATATTTTTGATTTCCCTCAAAAAGATTACTTTCAAGCATAATACCTGATATGTTTGTTTGTCCATAAATAATCTGATCAATTACAGATCTGAAAACTCTTCGCTGACGTGTATGTTTTTTTCCCGAATTAGCATGACTGCAGTCAATAATAACTGAAGGATATTTAATATTAGCTTTTTTCATCAACTCTACAGACTCTTCTACATCCTCTTCATAGTAGTTCGGTCCTGATGTGCCGCCTCTTAATATAAGGTGACAGGATCTGTTCCCATCTGTCCTTAGAATACAAGTATTTCCATCCTGGTCTATTCCTATAAAACTGGATGGATGCTGAGCCGTATCAATAGCATTTACTGCCAGGTTCAAATTTCCACCGGTTCCATTTTTAAAACCAACAGGCATGGACATACCACTTGCAAGGCTTCTGTGAGTTTGACTTTCTGCTGTTCTTGCACCAATGGCAGACCACGATATGAGATCAGATATATATTGTGGAATTATTGGATCCAGCATCTCTGAGCCGGCAGGAAGTCCCATATGAGCCAGCTTCAAAAGAAGTTCTCTTGAAATATGCAGCCCTTTATGAATATTATAGGAATCATCCATATCAGGATCCATTATTAAGCCACGCCAACCAATTGTGGTTCTTGGTTTTTCAAAATAAACCCTCATAACAGGAAATATCTCATCACTAATTTTATTCGATAATTTTTTCAGTTTTTCTGCATATTCAAGACCCGATACTGTATCATGAATTGAACAGGGGCCAACAACAGCAATAATTCTGTCATCTTTTCGTTCCAGAATTTCTGTTATTGTTTTCCTGCTTTGAATGACAGTCTCATAAGCCTTGCTGTCTGCTGTAAATTCATTTTTCAACTCTTTTGGAGAGATAAGAGGGCTTATCTGTCTTATATGTAGATCATCGAGGGCTTTCATATATTTCACCTTTATTGCATATTTTTATGTTTCCATTCCATTTTAACTTCTTTTCCAAATCATCCATTATATGTCCCGGAGTATTATTTGAACCTGATAGATGACCAAGATATACCATTCTCAGTTCACTATCCTCCATTGTATTGAGGAATTCAATAGCATCATCATTGGAAAGATGTCCTTTATCTGAACTAATCCTTTTTTTAAGAAATTCAGGATAATTACCGGATTCAAGTAGTTCTACAGAATAGTTTGCTTCAAGAAATATTGTCTCTGTTTTCATTGCAAGACTACGCATTTCATCTGTAATGACACCTGTATCTGTAAGCAGCATAAATGTTTCATCCCCAAAGGAGAAATAAAACCCCAGGGAACAGCAGGAGTCGTGAGAGGTTGAAAAAGGGATAAAACTCAATGACTCAAACTGGTACTCTTTTCCCGGAACAACATCAAGTCTACTGAAGGGTTTCATTTTATTAAAATCCTCATCGGCAAGCAAATGATTTACAACAACAGGAATTTTATACTTACGTGAAAGAGTCCCTACACCACTAAAATGGTCACTGTGGGTATGAGTCAAAAGTATAAATTTAACATCTGATAATTCAAAACCAGCTATTACAGCCCTTCTTGCGAGCTCCTTTAACGAGAATCCATTATCTATAATAAAAGAAAAATTATCCTTCTGAAATATATATGCATTCGCGCTGGATCCACTTCCCAATACCGCGTATTTTATATTATCCACTGTTTCCAGACTTCAATTGCATAACCAACTGTAACTTCTTTTCCATTTCTTACTACAGGGGTTCGCATAAGATTGTTATCCTCAAGAATTTCCTCTGCAGGGTCATATTCCATATATGCAAATCCCCGTTTTTTATATGCAGCGCTTTCAGTATCGATTAAATCTTCAGGTGAGATCCGATTCATAATATTTGAAAGCTCTCCCTCTGAAATTTCCCGCTCGTTTAAATCCATAAAGTGGAATTTTATATTTCTTTCCTTAAAAAACCTAATAGCTTTTTTTGTATTATTACTTTTTTTTGTTCCGATTATCTGAATATTCACTAAACCACTCCTGATTGTCCCACTCTATAAATTTATTACTTATTATGCAATCAGGAAAAGGGAAATCAAATCATAAACCTGCTTACTGCAGTTGTATGGTGTTTTTCCCAATCTTAATGGAATCCGCTTTTTCCAGCCTGATATATTGCCTATCAGGGACTTTCTTCTTATTTACATAGGTCCCGTTTTTGCTGTTTAAATCCTTAATAAAATATTCATCCTTAATCTTCTGGATAACAGCGTGTTTCCGGGAAACAAGAGCGTCGTTTAATACAACATCGCAGGACCGGGAACGACCGATTATAATTTTGCTGACAAGAGCAATCTTCTTCCCGTTAAACACAAGAAAATGGTGTTCCGCCTTTTTCACCTTTTCGAGTCTCTTGCCAACATTACTGGACATGTAAATTGTCTCGTCCATCCTTCACCAATCCCCTTTTTCAGTTAGCAAATTCTGTTTACTGATAACTGTTTACTGTTTACTGTTTTCAGGTGCATCAAAAACAATTGTTGCTCCCTCTATATTTATAACATCACCAGGATTTAGTTTTCGGTTTTTAGTCATCCTGTTATTGACCCGTACTTCCTCGTCGGAAACCAGTGTAAATGTGCCTGCTTTTTCATCCTGCACAATAGTAGCATGAGATTCCTTCAGACTCGGGATTCCTGCTACAGTAAAATCTGCCTGGGCTGAACCGCCAATAACCGTCATTTGAGATGTCAGAGCTATGGTTCTTTGTAAAGGTTTACCCCTTCCCATAGGCAGCATTGAAAGCTCGGCATGGTCTGCAGTTTTTTCAAAGCGGATCAGCATTAAAATAACCCATATTACGAAAGAGAGCAGCAGTATCATCAGTGACAGAAAGAGGTAGTCTCTTTCCGGAGTCCCCATAAGGGGCCTGGCATAATAGCTTTTTGTATCATCGGAAGCTTTATATTCAGCGCTGATTTTTGGTGATCCGAGGAAAACAAGAGGAGCTCTGACAGTAACCCTGTATTCCTTTTCTATCCGGTTTTTAATCCGGCCATAGACTCCTGACAACTCGTCATCTGTGATTGCGTCATACATTGTTCCGCCGGATTCAATACTGATTGATGCCAGAGACTTATCTTTCTCGGTTGAAAAATTAATACCATAAAGGGTCACTCCTTCCCGTTTTAAAGGTTCCAATCCATCGTCAGGAAGATAGAGATTTTCTCCCAAATCCGGGTGAAGGTTTCCGGACATAGTGAAGTATGGGTAGTTTTCTCCATCCGAAAGAAGAACTATTGCTTTTCGTCCGCGATATCGTGCCATATCCATCGCAGCCTGACTAATGGAGTAGAACAGTTCGGTATACGCATTCTTACTGTCAGGTTTTTCTATTCTTTCAAGAGCCTCTTCTATGGCTTTTATATTCTTGTCAGGTTCAACAAGTAATATGTATTTTGTATTAAAAACAGCCAAACCAACTCTGGTATTCTGTTTATCAAGACTGCCAAGAAACTCTTTAACAGCTCTTATTGCATGATCCATTCGATCCCCATCCATTCCATCTCCAACTGGTTCATACATACTTCCCGAATTATCCAGTACTAAAAGAAATGTGATCTCCCCTTCTGCTGAATTATTTCTTTGGATATCCAGAATTTCCACAGTATCCATACCTTCTTCTGTTTCATGTTTCATCCTGATTAAATCAGTCTTAACATCTTCCAAAGGTTCTCCCTGATTGTCCGTAATACTCAAATAACAGTCAATCCTGGAAGATGTAAGAAGTTCTCTTGAATCAAGCTGTGTAATTGTAATATTTTGAGCTGAAATAATGGCTGGCATAACCATAAGTCCCAATATTGCAGCATTTATTACTGCTTTTAATAATAGGTTATTATTCATTTCAAATCCTCCCTTACGACTAAGAATGGGTTCCCAGGTTGCATGGGCGAGCAGCAACGAAGTTGTGACCAGCCCCGACACTTCGTGTCGCCCATTTTATCTACTATCAAACTTATTTCGGCAGATAAAAAAGTTTGGCATCTCCTATCTGGATAACATCTTCATATTTTAATTCCTGCTCCCCTACCGGTTGATCGTTTACAAGAACAGCCCCTTTATTATCTTTAATAATAACTCCATCCCTATTGGCAGTTAAAACTGCATGGTTCTTTACAACTCCTGTGTAATTTCCAAGAGATATATCCGAGCCCATGGATGAGCCGACTTTTGTTTTCTTTGTAATAAGGAGATACTCTTTACCACGCAGGGTCCCTGTAAGAATCCTGATAATGCCGTAGGCCCTTGAATACTCAAAGATAGTAAAAAAGAGACCAATCCCGACACCAAGAACTACAATACCAATTCCTCTTGCCGCATAACTGTTTGTCCATACTCCTGTAAGAAATTCCAGTAATAATCCTCCAAACAAACCGCCAATAAGACCTCCTGAAATACCGATACCAATCCGCTTCCCGGAACCACGTCTAATACCATCGACAGCGCCTATAATCATACCAAGAAGACCCCAGCCCAAAGCTCTGGATAGAGGGGCGATAAATGAATCTGAAAAAGAGGATGCAAGCAGCTCGGTATTCCCAATCCAGTATAGAAGCCCCTGCGCCAGAACTACAGCTCCTATGCCACCGGCCAGTCCTAAGCCTGCCCCTGTAAGACCACCTCTGATTGACCTCTTTATATCTGAAAACATTATCCCCTCTGCACTGCCGAAGAAAAAACCGAAAATCAGACCCATTGCAGCCCCGGCAAGACTATTCCAAACAAGGTGGCGACTGATCAAATAACTATAAGAAAGAAGAATTTCAATTACCCCCCAACTCGCCATACCTGCTATTAAACCTATCAATGTCATAAAAATCTTTCTGTAAAATACTGTCATATTATCTCCTTCACTCCGAGCCAGGTTCCAGGCTGTCGATTCCTGAGAGTGGAACAAGACCTGCTTTTATAATAAGAGTATCCTGATTTTCTCTGATCAGAAGAGAAAAAATCTTTGTATTATAATCCTCATGCCGAATTCGAAACTTGTGGATTCCACCAGTAAACAGAGATTCTGACTCTTCCAAATCTATCCATATCCCTTTGTGTAATATAGAAACAGTGATTCCTTTCTCTATAAGATCTCCTGTTAGTATATCTGAAACTTCTATTTTAGTAGAAAGAAAAGAAGGTGTCTCCTGAAATTCGCCGGAGACAACAATCTTACCTTTGCTTGTTTGTGAATCCTGTTTCTGCTGCTGTCTGGATAGAACTATAAAGGAATGCCAGGTAAGTTCATCTTCAATCTCAACCTTTGCCCTGTACAGGCCCTCGGTCAGATAAACCGGAAGTGACTGAAACAGATATGAACCATCCCCTCTATCTTCCCTTACTTTTATAAAAATAATCCGTTTATCAGGAACATTCGGTATAAGATTATCATCATCCTGAAAAATATCGGCTTTTATAAATATCTTATACCATGGCTGGAAACCGACCGGAGTTCTGGCAAGGAAAATTACAGACCCATATGAATCTCCATGAAATATCACATTGTGATAACCAGTAAGATAGTCAAAAATCCCGATCAGAGATATTGCGATTACAACAACAGACAGTATCAAATTTTTTATAAAAGAACCTCTTTTTATCTTGTATTTCGGTTTCTCCGGTTCCTTCCCTGTCGCCAGATCGGCGACTATACTGGTAAGTACTTCTTTTTCATAGCCCTTAAGAAATCGTTCAAGTTCTTCGATTACCGGGACCAGGCTTTTATAACGACGATCTGTATTCGGCTTCATTGATTTTCTGATAAAACGGAGAAGAACAGAATGAATGCCAGGATTGAATTTTCGCGGATTTGGATATTTACCTTTCTGGATACTGTTCATAAGTTCGGAGCTGAACCCTCCAGGGAAAGGTTTCTTCCCTGTCAGCATCTCATATGCCAATACACCCAGAGAATAGATATCAGCCCGTCTGTCAACATTCTTAGTATTTTGGAACTGTTCCGGTGCCATGTAGCTGGGCGTTCCCAGAGTCATTCCATCCCTGGTGAGTCCTTCATCAGCATCTTCATCAGAAACGGCAATACCGAAATCAACAAGTTTAATCTCCCCTGCCTTTGATAACAGGAGGTTAGCTGGTTTTATATCTCTGTGAACAACTTTTTTTTCATGAGCATAGTGCAGTGCTATGGCAGTATAATAGAGAATATAAGCTGCTGTACCATTGTCCAGATACCGCTGCTTTTTTATAACATCTTCCAGTGATGATCCATCTACAAACTCAAGAACAATATAATACGATGATCCCAATTTAAAGTGATCATACATATCCACGACACCATCATGCCGAAAATCCATAAGAATACGTGCTTCCCTTTTAAAACGTTCATTTATATCCTTCCGTCCTCTAAGAGTCAGCTTTTTTATTATTACAGGCCTGTGCAATGTTGGATGGATAGCCTTATAGACTGCGCCCATGCCCCCCTTCGCAACAAGAGCCTCAACTTTATACTTACCTATACTTTCCGGTAATTTTGCCATCTGGCTATGCCCCCTTTTCGGGTAGAATCAAAATATCTCTTTCTGTGGAAAAATCCGCCATATCACGGATGTACGCCGCTATGTACCTGCCGGGATTATGAATCTGCAAATATTTTCCCCCGGCCCGGGTATTAAAACAGCCTGCTACCGGTCTGTGACCACCAAACATTCTGGCATGAAGATCCCCTGGAAAGTATTCCTCCAGGTATCCATTAACACTGTTTGTTTCCGCCTCTTCATTTGCAGTCCAGGTCAGGTCGAATACTATTTTACGGTTAATCATAGCTTCTATCAGTTCATGCTTCCAGTAATGCTTTCTCGGTTCGGAATGGGTTACACAGAAACGATTTCCTACAGCAAATACAGGCAGCTTTTTTTCAAACTCATAGTATTTTAGAAAAGTTTCCTCTCCCATGTATTTACGAAACCAGGATGTTACCATAGCTCCTTCATAGACAAATTTCATAAAAGATCTATTATCCAGTGAATTCTCATTTGCAATATTCTCATGATTCCCTTTTAAAAAATGGAAATACTCAGGAAAGGCTGATTTAAGTTCCATGACAATCATCATAACACCTATACTTTCCCTCATCTCCTCATCCATGGCCTTATGCTTTTTAAAGTCCTGGGAGAATTCTTCATAAGCTGTTTGCCAACGCCGAATTGCCCTTGCCTCGCCATGAAAGCCATCACCAACACAGACAACCTGCAGCTTACCTAAAGATAGCCCCTGATAGACAGTATAATTTTCACCAGGAGGGTTCCAGGCAAGAAGTGTCTTAAGATATCCAATACGGGCATGAAGATCCGGAACAATTATTGTTGGAAGGGCTCCTAAAAGAATAAGACCGCCTGGCGCGCCGTCACTTCCCCGGGGACGAATATCCATATTCTCATTATCCAGGGCATAGGAGGCCCGTTCCAGGGACTCGTTAAGATCCCCGGGAACAGGTACTTTCCTTCTTTCCGTAATAGCTTTAATTCTGTAAAAGGGGCTGCTTACAAACATTTTAGTCGATTATCAAAGTCTTGTTAACTTCAACAAATTCATCCATTAAAATCTGAGTGACATCCGAAAGAAGTTCTTCTTCCTCTTCAATGGGCATCTCATCCCTGACTACAGCAATTTTATAAACCGGTGAACTCTTCTTAATAGGTCCAACTAAAAAATCAACCACTCCACCTACTGAAATATCAGAGCTAATAACAGATCCTTCCTTTTCAGCACTCTCAGGAACATCCGTTCTAAGACCAACACTTACATATTCCACTTTCCGCCCATCTTCACCTATTGGTCCAATTGTCAAAAGCGAACCTGAATATGTCATTAACAGTCCGCCTCTGGGCTCTTCGACAGAAAAGTCACGGGCCTCTTCCAAATTCCTTTCATTTATCTGGGACATAAAACTCTCTTCCTTATCCAGCCACCCTTTGGCCAGTATCTCCAAAGCATCTTCCCCTTCGGACAGATTAACTGTACCGACAAGCTGTTTCAAGTGATTCTGTACCTCTTCTGATACCTTTGCAAAATATTCTTCCATTTTCATACCTCCAATGGTAATTCTCTTCAATACATTGGAATATAATGCACTTTTCCAAAAATAACCATTTTTTTCGGTATTATTTGATAATATTTGTGATATACTATAAATATGCAAATAATTCAGAGCTATTAAGCATCTGATAACAGGGGGGATAAAACCATGACATTTAATGAATTGCCACAAAGAATTCAATCTCATATGGAATCGCTTATCAGATCTTCAGAAATGCCTGACAATAAAGAATTCCGTAATCTACTGGCAGATATATGGGATAGAAAATGTAATCTTTTTAAACAGCAGACCAGAACTTTAAACATGAATATTGTCGATGGTATTGAGGCAGGTGATCAAAGAGGGATGATTATTATGACCTATTCAGGTTCTATTGTCAGCATCGGGCCTAAAGAGGAAGCAAGGGAAGTTGAGTACGCAAGTATACACCTGAGAAGTGATGTTCCTAAAACGATATCAATTGTTGATACAGATCTTGCAGGAGGCGTTCGTATTGGCGAGGCTGTCAGATTCTCTGCAGGTCAACTGAAACAGACTTCAGCAGCCTATATGATTGCCGTATGCGATGCCTCTGTTGATACAGCAAACCAGAAAGAGCGAATAAGGGAAGGGACAATTTTTCTTACCAACGGTTTCATGAAGATAAACAGAAGTATTCATATAGATAAAACAAGTGTACCGGAACAATTTACCTCCAAATCCATGACCAGGTACATTGCCAAGAGGTACAACATAACAGGGGCTCTGGCTAAAGAGATTCTGGATGATTACACCCTGCTCATCGAAACAGGGATGATGCTGGGAGAGAGTGTTCCTCTTGGCAGAATTGGGCGTCTTTCATTAAAAAAGAAAGAGGCCCAGAAAGCACGGATAATCAGGCACCCGGAAACAGGAGAGGAGATAACCGTCAAAGCAAAACCTCCTACATCAGTTCCAAAGATTTCCTTCAGCAAATATATTAAGGACAAAGCCGGTAGTGTTGGTGAGGATACGATGGTTTAGATGTTCCGTATGGTGGGCGGCCGGGCGGGCTATATGGGGGTTCCGTCGGGTATTTCCGCAGGACGCCCACGCAGGGGCGCCCCTACGGAAATACCCGACCGCTGCGCGCACCTCCACTCCCGGCCGCGTGTCTGTATTCTGCTGTAAACCCAAAGATTCTTTGATTGCCTGGGCGGTCAGCTTTACTAAGATCGAAGGGCTGCACCCATCGTTAAGAGATACTACGCCCCTTCGGGGCTTAGGATTGATTAGGTTTTGTTTTTTGAAGCAGCAAAGCAAAATTACCTGTACTACTAATTATGAAAGTACAAAACCCCCATGACAAATTTTTTAAAGAATTGTTTTCCGTTAGAGAGAATGCTCTGGATTTTATTAATGGAGCATTTCCTGTTGAAATTAAAAATAGAATAATCAGGGAATCACTTAAACTTGATACAAGCAACTATACCGATGAGAAGCTGGATGAGTATTTTTCAGACATTGTCTACTCATGCAGTTTAAAGGGAGGAGAAAAGATAAAAATCTCCCTCCTTTTTGAACATAAAAGCTATCCTGTAAAATATATTCATTTCCAATTATTAAGGTATATGCTGAATATATGGGAGTCCAATATCAAGCAGGATATTGATCTTCAGCTTATTATCCCTATGATTATCTATCATGGCAGATCCGGATGGAAGAAAAGAGAAATGAGTGATTACTTTAATAGTAAAGATAACTGGCTATTCAGGTTTGTACCGAATTTCGAATATCTGCTGACAGACCTGTCATCCTATACAGATAGCCAGATAAAAGATGGTACATTTAAAAGGGCAGCTATTGAGATAGGACTGTTAATGGAGAAAAACATATTTAATGAGAAAAAGCTTGTTACACATTTGAAAGATATCATAAATATTGGTAGATTGTACTATAGGGAAGAAGAAGGGCTCAGGTTTCTGGAAAGTGTATTACGTTATCTTTTTTCAACAACAGAGATAACTGTGGATACAGCTCTCAAATGTATAGAAATAACAGATGGCAGAGCCAGGGAGAATTTGATGACTACTGCAGACAAATTGATGGAAAAAGGTATCTTATTTGAAAAAAAGGATATTCTTATTAACCAAATTTCACGAAAATTCGGTATTTCTGAGGATGACAGATTATTGATTATGGAGATAGAAAACAAGGGCAAACTGGATCTTGCTCTGGATGAGATTCTTTTTACTGAATCAAAAGATGTGCTTATGGATATTTTAAAATAAGGAACTTATGTTCTAATCCTTTTATAAGCCCCGAAGGGGTGCAATATTTCAACACAGAGTGAAGCTCTGTGTTCCGGCACATCCGGAACTCTCTCAGCCCTGAAAGGGTGGCATAATGATCCGCAGATATATAGTTCAACAAAGTTATCCTTCCTGAATAACGGAAAGCTGATGGAAGGTTTAGAAGGAGATCACCTTTTTATGTCTGAAGATTATGTCCATAGAGAAGAACGAAGAGCTGCACCCATCGTTAAGAGATACTTCGCCCCTCCGGGGCTGGGGATTGTTTAGGATTTGTTTTTTTTATGACTATGGTCTTTTACGGGGTGTCGGTTGCCTACTTTCACTTGTCAGCATTAGGATTTATGGGATTTGGGGGTTACAGGATCGGAGATTAGTGTCTGCAAGAACTGCCGTTTATGCTGAGTTTTTGATCACCTCACATTTTTTTAAAATATCTTCGATCTCTGCCACAAGAACGATAACTTTTTCCCAGGTTGAGCCCATAATAATATCCTGAGCATGTGCCAGTTTGTTTCTTAGCTTTTCAGATGTTTCAAAGGATACCTTTCCATGTTTTTTTTCATCAAACCCAATTTTATCCAGGAGATCCGGAGTCTTCAGTATAATATCTCTCTTATCACAGAATTGAAGACAATCCATCAGGTCGATAGCCTCATTTCTTTTCTTTCGTTCTTCATGTAGCTTTTCTGTCTTTACTAAACGACTATCCGATATAATTTTTGCCAGGAATCCTGAGGGTAGCTAATCCGGATAAGCCGAAGCATTTGCATTTCAAGCAATGTTACTAAACCGAATAAAAACATTCGAACTGGTGCTTTCTGTAAATCTCCTCGTGTCACAATGCCGTTAACCTGATTATGTTTGTTGCATACTGAAATAGGATTACTTTCTAATACAAACATTCTGGAATTTTCACCAAGCATGGGTAGTAGATCAATCAAGGGTGTTGATTCAGATATTAGTTCCAACGGTGAAAATATCTGCTTAAAGTCTCTACACTGTCCGGTTATTAACTATGATTTCTTAACATACCCGGATATTACCCCGTCTTCCTCCATGCCGAGGACATCAAAATCTTGATCTTCCATATATTTTCGAACGTGTTCTGAATCTGTATTCACATTACGATGTAGTAGATTCTCAGCAATATGACTGACAGTAATATTCTAAGTGAACAGGTTTCTTAAATCCTGAGATTTTGATTTAAGCTGTTTCATGGGTTCTACAATACCTTTTCTTAATTGCTGATATCATATCAATTCCTCCAAATCAGACCTGTCAAACCAGGAAATTTTATACAATGGAGGATTCCCTGAGTTTATCGATATAAATGCACCATATAAATAATAGTATGGTGATTCTTTCATAAATGATTTGATCTTCTTTTTATCAGACTTTTCATCTTGGAGATTCGGATTCTTCTTGATTTCAATTACTAGAAGATTATTATTTTC